>NZ_JBFRKI010000006.1:0-2647 GCF_041469245.1 Vibrio sp. 10N.286.51.B11
TTCAATTTTCCAACGCCCACGGCAGATAGGGACCGAACTGTCTCACGACGTTCTAAACCCAGCTCGCGTACCACTTTAAATGGCGAACAGCCATACCCTTGGGACCGACTTCAGCCCCAGGATGTGATGAGCCGACATCGAGGTGCCAAACACCGCCGTCGATATGAACTCTTGGGCGGTATCAGCCTGTTATCCCCGGAGTACCTTTTATCCGTTGAGCGATGGCCCTTCCATTCAGAACCACCGGATCACTATGACCTGCTTTCGCACCTGCTCGAATTGTCATTCTCGCAGTCAAGCGGGCTTATGCCATTGCACTAACCACACGATGTCCAACCGTGTTTAGCCCACCTTCGTGCTCCTCCGTTACTCTTTGGGAGGAGACCGCCCCAGTCAAACTACCCACCAGGCACTGTCCGTAATCCCGATTCAGGGACCAACGTTAGAACATCAAAACTACAAGGGTGGTATTTCAAGGACGACTCCACCACATCTAGCGACGCGGTTTCATAGTCTCCCACCTATCCTACACATGTAGGTTCAATGTTCAGTGCCAAGCTGTAGTAAAGGTTCACGGGGTCTTTCCGTCTAGCCGCGGGTACACTGCATCTTCACAGCGATTTCAATTTCACTGAGTCTCGGGTGGAGACAGCGTGGCCATCATTACGCCATTCGTGCAGGTCGGAACTTACCCGACAAGGAATTTCGCTACCTTAGGACCGTTATAGTTACGGCCGCCGTTTACCGGGGCTTCGATCAAGAGCTTCGACCGAAGTCTAACCCCATCAATTAACCTTCCGGCACCGGGCAGGCGTCACACCGTATACGTCATCTTACGATTTTGCACAGTGCTGTGTTTTTAATAAACAGTTGCAGCCACCTGGTATCTGCGACTCTCGTCTGCTCCATCCGCAAGGGACTTCACTGATAAGAGCGTACCTTCTCCCGAAGTTACGGTACCATTTTGCCTAGTTCCTTCACCCGAGTTCTCTCAAGCGCCTTGGTATTCTCTACCCGACCACCTGTGTCGGTTTGGGGTACGATTCCTTACAATCTGAAGCTTAGAGGCTTTTCCTGGAAGCATGGCATCAATGACTTCACTACCGTAGTAGCTCGACATCGTATCTCAGCGTTAATAGCGGTCCGGATTTACCTAAACCACCCGCCTACGTACTTGAACCTGGACAACCGTCGCCAGGCCCACCTAGCCTTCTCCGTCCCCCCATCGCAATTGTAAGAAGTACGGGAATATTAACCCGTTTCCCATCGACTACGCCTTTCGGCCTCGCCTTAGGAGTCGACTTACCCTGCCCCGATTAACGTTGGACAGGAACCCTTGGTCTTCCGGCGAGGGAGTTTTTCACTCCCTTTATCGTTACTCATGTCAGCATTCGCACTTCTGATACCTCCAGCAGCCCTTACAGACCACCTTCAACGGCTTACAGAACGCTCCCCTACCCCACGCACCCTAAGGTACGTAGCCGCAGCTTCGGTGTATAGCTTAGCCCCGTTACATCTTCCGCGCAGGCCGACTCGACCAGTGAGCTATTACGCTTTCTTTAAATGATGGCTGCTTCTAAGCCAACATCCTGGCTGTCTGAGCCTTCCCACATCGTTTCCCACTTAGCTATACTTTGGGACCTTAGCTGGCGGTCTGGGTTGTTTCCCTCTCCACGACGGACGTTAGCACCCGCCGTGTGTCTCCCGGATAGTACTTACTGGTATTCGGAGTTTGCAAAGGGTTGGTAAGTCGGGATGACCCCCTAGCCTTAACAGTGCTCTACCCCCAGTAGTATTCGTCCGAGGCGCTACCTAAATAGCTTTCGGGGAGAACCAGCTATCTCCAGGTTTGATTGGCCTTTCACCCCTAGCCACAAGTCATCCGCTAATTTTTCAACATTAGTCGGTTCGGTCCTCCAGTTGATGTTACTCAACCTTCAACCTGCCCATGGCTAGATCACCTGGTTTCGGGTCTAATCCTAGCAACTGTACGCCCAGTTAAGACTCGGTTTCCCTACGGCTCCCCTAAACGGTTAACCTTGCTACTAAAATTAAGTCGCTGACCCATTATACAAAAGGTACGCAGTCACACCACGAAGGTGCTCCTACTGCTTGTACGTACACGGTTTCAGGTTCTATTTCACTCCCCTCACAGGGGTTCTTTTCGCCTTTCCCTCACGGTACTGGTTCACTATCGGTCAGTCAGTAGTATTTAGCCTTGGAGGATGGTCCCCCCATATTCAGACAGGATATCACGTGTCCCGCCCTACTCGTTTTCACTGATTATGATGTGTCGGTTACGGGGCTATCACCCTTTATTGCGAGACTTTCCAGACTCTTCACCTGCATCATTAAAAGCTTAAGGGCTAATCCAATTTCGCTCGCCGCTACTTTCGGAATCTCGGTTGATTTCTCTTCCTCGGGGTACTTAGATGTTTCAGTTCCCCCGGTTTGCCTCCTGTTGCTATGTATTCACAACAGGATACTTACTTATGTAAGTGGGTTTCCCCATTCAGGAATCCCAGACTCAAAAGGTTATTACTACCTAATCTGGGCTTATCGCAAGTTATTACGCCTTTCATCGCCTCTGACTGCCAAGGCATCCACCGTGTACGCTTAGTCACTTAACCATACAACCCGAAAGGGT
>NZ_JBFRKI010000006.1:3416-3549 GCF_041469245.1 Vibrio sp. 10N.286.51.B11
GTATGGCAACTAACCAAGGTTTTTGGTTGTCATCAAGAAGGGTTAATTCTCAATGACTGTTTGCCGGACTCAATTGTGATTCAAACAAGTTTGAATCGAATACAAGACACTTGAATGTGTTTGTTGTGTTTAT
>NZ_JBFRKI010000007.1:0-271435 GCF_041469245.1 Vibrio sp. 10N.286.51.B11
CAGCGGAAGCGACGGTGACCCTGAAAGAGAGCAACGTGAACGAGGGCCCAGTAGCGATTGATGACACATATGAAACTCATAGTGAGACGCTGCTCTTCTCTGAGTCCTTTGAAAACATGACAAACACAGGTCGTTGGACAGTAGTAACTGGCGACGAACTGGGTGATTGGGAAGCAACAAATGGTCTAGAGATTCAGCGTGACGGTCTCATAGCTGAAGCGACAGACGGTGACTACCTCGCTGAGCTTGATGCTCATCAAAACACCGCGATCACAACAAGTATTAATACGTCAGACCAAGATAGCGTTCGTGTTGAATTTGATTACAACCCTCGACGAGACGGTAATTCATCTTCTGACATGACGTTTAAAGTCGGTGACACGTTAGTTACTGTTCACGCAGATGGATCTCTATCGGGTGCCGACGGACTTAATGTCCAAATAGGGCAACCTGACGCAAATGGTTGGTATAAGATCACGGCTGAGTTCGAAGTCCAAGGGGACGTTACGGACCTTACATTTGCAGGCGCTGGAGCTTCAGATAGCTACGGTGCGTTGTTAGATAACATTACAGTGACAGGTATTAATCAATCTAAACTTGTTACTGCTGAAGACACGTCTATCACGATTTCTTTTGATGAATTGTTAGCGAATGATACTGACATTGATGGTGATGAGCTCTCAATTGTTGTGGGTTCAATTACCTCCGCGACTAATGGTGAGCTGTTTGTCGACTACACAAACAATACAATTATATTCACACCGGATACCGACTATAACGGGGAGGCAACTTTTAAATATAAAGTGACCGATGGGAACGGTGGGGAAGATGAAGCAGAAGTTACGCTTAATATCACTCCTGTGAACGATGCACCAGTGCTGACAGGCGATCTGTTGGGTGAAGTGGATGAAGAAGGCAGCTATACCATTACGGCTGAGGATCTGGGCTACACGGACGTTGATGATACTGTCACAGGTGTGAACTTCACTGTCGGCAACGCGAGCAACGGCACAATTTTAGTCGGCGGTGTTCCGTCGAACCATTTCACTGTGGCGCAGTTGGCGGCGGGTGAAGTGACGTTCAAACATGACGGCAGCGAAACCAAGTCGGCGTCGTTCGATGTGAATGTTGAAGACGGCAACGAAGATGGTAGCACACCGGTAGACAGCACTTTCAACTTGACGGTGACGCCAGTGAATGATGCGCCGGAGCTGACAGGCGATCTGGCGGCGGAAGTGGACGAGGCAGGCAGCTACACGATCTCGGCAGCTGACTTGGGTTATACAGACGTTGACGATACAGACACAGGCGTGACCTTCACGGTCGGCAACGCGAGCAACGGCACAATCTTAGTGAACGGCGTCGCGTCAAGCAGCTTCACGGTGGCGCAGTTGGCGGCGGGTAAAGTGACGTTTAAACATGACGGCAGCGAAACCACGTCGGCGTCTTTCGATATTAACGTTGAAGACGGCAACGAAGATGGCAGCACACCGGTAGATAGCACGTTCAACTTGACGGTGACGCCAGTGAATGATGCGCCGGAGCTGACAGGCGATCTGTTGGGTGAAATGGATGAAGCAGGCAGCTACACCATCACGGCGGCAGATCTTGGCTACACGGACGTTGACGATACGGACACAGGCGTGAGCTTCACGGTCAGCAACGTGAGTAACGGCACAATCTTAGTGAACGGCGTCGCGTCGAGCAGCTTTACGGTGGCGCAGTTGGCGGCGGGTAAAGTGACGTTTAAACATGACGGCAGCGAAACCACGTCGGCGTCTTTCGATATTAACGTTGAAGACGGCAACGAAGATGGCAGCACACCGGTAGACAGCACGTTCAACTTGACGGTGACGCCAGTCAACGATGCGCCTGTAGCCATCAGTGATTCTTACAAAAACGTTCAAGAAACCATATTGCTCACTGAGTCATTCGAAAATATGGCAAACCCAGCGGGTTGGACGGTTGTTTCTAAAGACCCATCAGAGGTATGGGACTTTACTAATGGTATAGAGATTGAGCGAGACGGCTTAATTGTTGATGCTACCGACGGTGATTTTTACGCAGAGCTAGACCCACATAAAAACACGGTGATGACGACATCAATTGATACGTCGGATCAAGATTCTTTGAGGGTAGAGTTCGATTATAACCCTCGCCAAGACGGCAACTCGTCGTCTGATATGACTTTTACTGTTGGGAATACAACTATTACGCTGCATGCGGATGGAACAGTGACTGCACCAGAAGGCATTTCTGTAACACTAGATGGTCCGGATAACAAAGGTTGGTATCAAGTAAATGCAGAGTTTGATGTTAGTAGTGATGCTACTTTAATCGCTTTTGCTGGTGCGGGTAAATCTGATTCGCTTGGTGCGTTCATCGATAACATTACAGTTACCGGAATAGATGCACCCAAACTCATAACGGAAGAAGATCAGGCTCTTACTATTAGTGGTAGTGAGCTGCTAGCCAATGATTTCGATGTTGATGGGGATGACATAACCATATTTTCTGTCAACGCAACCGATGCTACAAACGGTTCTGTTCAGCTGATAGATGGCAATGTCGTGTTTGAACCTAACCAAGACTTCAATGGTGAAGCGACTTTCGAATACACCATTGTTGATACTCATGGTGAAAAAAGCACTACGACAGTGACCGTTAATGTCACACCAGTAAATGATGACCCTATCGCGAACGATGATTCAAGAGCGTTAGGTGATAACCTGATCGTCAATGGTAGCTTTGAAGACTATGAATCGGTATCAAATGCCGGATGGGGTTCTCGAATCGACCAACTAGATGGTTGGTCCTACGATGCAAGAACTGGTGCTTTAGATTCAGTTCAAGAAGGCTATGCTGTTGATGAAACAGACGGCGATCGTATGATTGATATGGAAGGTAACGGTGACAATGTAACCCTTACCCAACAAATTCAAGGTGTGGAAAGCGGTACCCTATACCAACTGTCTTTTGATACGGCAATGTACGAACGACTGCCGAGTGCTGAGCTTGAGGTTATTTGGAACGGTGAAGTTGTTGCTACGATCACCCCTGAAAGCAACATAATGCAAACTCAGTCATTGGAATTATTAGGTGGTAGTGGCGATGGTTCAAATACCCTTTCATTTAGAGAAGTTGGCACTGAAGGCGACAAGAGTGGGACTTATCTAGATAATATCAAATTTCAAGAAGTGATTAAAAACCTTCAGACACAAGAAGATATAACTCTCGATATTCCTAGTAGCGAGTTACTTTCGAATGATTCTGACGTTGATGGTGATACGTTAATTATTTTAGATAGTTTAGTGATTGATCCAACATACGGTCAGGTTGAGTTAGTTGAACTACAAGATGGTTCTCAAACCGTTCGTTACACTCCTGCGGATGACTTCAATGGTATCGCTACGTTTACTTACACAGTTTCTGACGGTAAAGGTGGTACTGATACCGCAGTGGTTACGATTAATGTCACTCCAGAAAATGATGCTCCAATATTTGTCAAAGATGGAGTGCCGATTGGCGATACTGATCAAATAAGTGTATCGACTAAAGAGGATAACTCTGTATCTGGTAAGGTTACTGCAACCGATATTGACGACACTGACCTGACTTACACGGTGAGCCAACCTACAAACGGTAGTGTTGAGATCGACCCTGAAACCGGCGAGTGGAAGTACACTCCGAACAACGAGTTTGATGGAGATGATTCATTTGTTGTTACCGTGTCAGACGGCAACGGTGGTACAGATACCGTTACAGTTAATGTCGATGTATTACCTGTAGCAGAACTGACTGTGACAGCTGGTCTACCAGTAACTGAAGGTGATGAGGCTTATCTATCATTTGACATCAATCTCGATGAGCTTGTCTCAGAGAACGTTGGTCTTGTTCTTACACTAGGGTCGGCAGGGGACTCTGCAACTAAAGGTGTCGATTACGAAGACACGATCTACGTTAAAGATGGACAAGATTATAAAGCGCTTTCAGAGCAAGAGCTTGCCGATCTTATTATTGCTAGCGGCTCTGATAGCTTAGAAGTCTTCATCAAGGTTCTTGATGATAAATTGCTAGAGGGTGAAGAAACTGTAACTCTAAAAGCTAGCTCAACTAGCGAGTTTGTTGAAAATGACAAACAGGACTCAGATATAGCTAGCATTGTCGATGAGGCAGACACAAACAAGGATACCGTTACAGTTGGCCTGACTGGTCCCGATTCAGTTATTGAAGGTGATAAGACAAGCCCATTTACGATTACGCTAAGTGAGCAAGTGCCTGAAGATAGTGTGGTTACTCTTCAGTACTCTTACACAAACGCGAGCAATGAAGATATTGTTGAAGTTATAACTGTAAACGTAGACGCAAATACAAATACAGCGACCTTTGAGATTCAAACTGAAGAAGACAACGAATACGAAGTTGGACAAGAGTTTAACGTTAGTGTTGTATCCGTAACCCAAGATGGTACCGATGTATTTGAGAAGCTAGATACGTCTAGTGCTGATAAAAATGTAGCTATTGACGATAGCCATGATAACCCGCCACAAGCTGAAGACTTCTCTATTTCTCTCAATGCAGATGGCTCTTCGCAAGTTATTTTCGATACCGGGATGGGGACTATCGAAGGTGATGGTACAGACCATATTTCTGATAATGAAGATGATAACGATAATGACGCAGATACAAATCTCGGCGTGATCATCACAGAGCTGCCTGATTCAGGAACTCTTTACTATGTCGATGGTAATAACAAGGTTGAAGTGGTAGTTGGGCAGACGTATGCAGATCCTAACAACATCGTTTATGAAGATGACCAAGAATCAACGGGCTTCTTCTTAGGTGTTGATGATACATCCACATTAGATAAAGGCCCTCATAGCACTGCAGAGTTCCATAACTGGGGTGATGAAGTAGATGCGTATACTCGCGAACTGAAGTTTGATAATGGTGATGTCGTCACCATTACCTCGGAAGGTCGAAATAACGTTGACGCTAAGCCTTTAGTGCAAAACAACAGTCAGCAAGGCCATATGGGTTTCGGTATTGCATCGACTAATCGCGGTATTCACCAAGACGAGGCGATCAACATTGATTTCTCTTCTCGTCCAGCGGACTCAGTAACGGTTGGTCTAAGTGGTTTGGGTGGTTGGTTTGCCCCAAATGCTGATGATAGTGTTCAATCAAGAGCTGAGATTACAGTCACCTTTGATTATGGTAATGGTGTCACAGAAGACAAAACCTTCCTTTATGATGACACCCACAATAATCAAAATGTCACGATTGTCGCTCCTGAAGGTGCTGAGATTGTTTCGGTGGAAGCAAGCACACAAGGACCAGGTAACTGGGAGCTGACTTCTCTTGAAGCTAAGGCGTCAGATTCATTCGAATATAAAGCGGTAGACAGTGATGGTAACGAAAGTGAAGTTAAGACAGTTACTATCGATAAGTCTGGTGACCTGAATGCGAATAACGATCCGCAAGGCTTCGAAGTTAAACTGGGTGAGTTCAGTGAAGACAACGACTCTCCATGGTCAGCCGAAGGCGCTGAGCTAAATGCTAGCTTCAATGGCCAAGATAAAGACTTCGCATACAGCGGCATTAAGATTGGTGTTGCCGGCAAAGTAGGTGGATTGGGTGCTCAGATTGAATATGATCGTGCAGAGCAGCAATCTGAGAAGTTTGAAATCAACTTAGATAGCCCTGCTACTCAGTTTACATTTTCAGTATCTAACTTGTTTAAAAACGAAGGTAATGACGGTGATTTCACTGATAACCATGAACAAGGCAGTTGGGTAGCGTACCTCAATGGCGTAGCGGTTGCAGGTGATACGTTTATTGCTGAAGACGGTAACAATAAAGGTACTTACGAAATAACACCGCTTGGTCCTGATGGTACTCCAATCGCGTTTGATACTGTGGTATTTGAAGCAACTGAGTATTCCAACCAAGCAACGAATGATAATGATGCGTCAGATTACTTCCTAACTGGTTTTAAAGCCTCTAGTGAAGGCGCGTATGCAGTGAATCAAGGCGGCATTCTTGAGATTCCAACATCGAAGCTTGCTGGCATTATCGGTTCTGAGCTTCTAAATAACGATATCGATTCAGATGGCGACAATCTACGTATTACCTATGTATACGGTGAAACGGAAGGTAATGCGTATATCAAAGACGGCATCGTATACTTTGATTTAACTGGCGATGATTTTGTCGGTGAAACAACGTTTAAATATCAGGTTACTGATGATAATGGCCAAATCGCGAGTGCTGAAGTTAATGTTATCGTCAACCCTTTACCGACTCCTTCTAGTGTTGCATCTGTAGACCTGCTAGCAGACTCAGTAGTTGAAGGTGATGATCTTGGCTTTAAAGTAATTCTGGATTCAAGTGCACTTGTTGAGTCTGTATTGGACGTTACTTTTGGTAAGAACACGGATGCTGCGAATGATTCGGGTGAAGAAAAAGATCTCGACTTGAGTCAGGTTCGTTTTACTAATGGCGTCACCTATGATCAGCAAAGTGGAAAACTGATTGTCCCAATTGGAGTGAAGGACTTTGCAATCTTGATTCCGACAATTGATGACAGTCTCCATGAGATCGCTGAAACCTACACCGTGACTGTTGATGGTGAATCTACAGTGGGCAGCATTACTGATAACGATGAAGCTCCAACTATCGATACAGTGAGCAACGCGGTTAATCCAAATAATGAACAAGTAATTGAAGGCGATGTAGCTGTCTTCACCGTGAACCTAGTTAACACAAGCAGTCAAGAGACTCAATTCGACTGGTCGTTAAACTCCGGTTCTGCCGAGCTCGGTGATAACAAAGATTTCACCGACAACGTAGAGTTCACTGAGGGAGTGACGCTTGTTAATGGTCAGCTTGTTGTGCCTGCGGGAGTAACGTCGTTTGACATCAAGGTACCAACTAACGAAGACGGCATTGATGAGTTAAATGAGAACTTCACGCTCGAAGTGGGTGGTAAGCAAGGTATTGCGACGATCATTGATAACGATGAAGCACCGCAAGCACAGGACTCACATGTCATTGGCGATGAGGCACAAGCCCAAGGTTCATCGATTACGTTTAAGTGGGCCGATTTCAATGTTTCTGACGCAGATTCTAGTGAATTGTCGATTGTTATCACTAGTGCTCCAGGTGCGGGTGATATGTATCTGTACAACGAATCTACTGATGAATGGGTTCTGTTAAATACTGAAACGATTGGTACAGGAGTATCAGTAAGCCAAGAGCAGATTGAACAAGGTTTCTTGATATTCAACCCAGTAAGCTATGAATCAAGTACATTAATGTCTGATGAAGAGAATGTAGCAACTGGCAATAATCAGCAAGATTATGCGGAGTTTAACTACCACAGTTCTGACGGCATCAACATCAGCTCTAGTACGACGATGTCGATTGATATTCGCCCTGATACGACACTTGCCAAGTTAGTTGTAGAAACACCAAATGTAGATTTAGATGAAGGTTTTAAGTTAGAGCAATGGGAAAACCTAGACTTTGATTACAACAATGGTAGCGGAGTGGCTCCAGACCTTGTTGAACAAGCAATCGAGTCTGCAGGTGTTGCCAACTCTTCAGAAGTTACACAGGCGCCAGACTTTGGCACTCAGAACTCTCCAGCTATCGAAAACATTTCGAGCAAACTTACTGGTTTAGTATTCCTAGTTGCTGGTGAGTCATACGTGTTTAGCGGTCATGCGGATGATTCATTTAGACTTGAAGTCGGTGGTGAAACCATGGCCTCTCAAACTTGGGGCGGAGGCGGTACCTATGAGTCTTCAGCCTTTGTACCATCGGCATCTGGTTGGTACACAATTACTGCATTCCACGACAACGAGGCTGGTCCAGGTAATGCCACTATCAGTGTCGCAGTTGGTGGTAATGAACCCGTAGACTTTAACACGGACAACTTCGATATTGTTCCGGATGTAAGTTCGCTTGAGGATAAAGTTAATATCGGGGCACAGGTTGAACATGAATCCTTAGAGGGTGGTTATTACCCAGCGTTCGATATTAATGAAGGGCTGGAAGATACCTTTATCAATGTCTCTAAGATAACTACGCAGCTTGTTGATACCGATGGTTCAGAGACGTTGAGACTCGTCGTGTCCGGTTTGCCTGAAGGTTCAATTGTTAAACTTGGAGATCAGGAGCTTGTTGTTAATGCTGATGGTGAAGTTGATATATCTGCTTGGTTAACATCAAATGGTACTGCCGAAACAGTGCTCGCTGATCTGATGATTCAGGTTGATGAGCCAGGCACTTATAACGTTAAGATTGAAGCGATTTCAGACGAAATTGTCGGAGATACCAGTGAGATTTCGAACGGGGCCTTCGACTTGATTGTTCATCCAGTGTCTGTTGGACCGGATGCTGAGAGTAAGGAAGCCTTTGGACAAGAAGATACTATTTTAGTGCTATCGATTGATGATTTTGGGATTGAGTCTGGCAACGATATAGTGATAACTCATCAACCACTCGATGGAGCGTTGGTGATTAACCTTGGTACTGTTCAAGAGCCAAATTGGCAGCCACTAAACTCGAGTCAGATTACATCGGCTCAATTAATTTCAGGCGTGATCGGCTTTAATCCAGATGCTAACGAATCTGGTTATGACGGCTTTAATGTTGATGGTTTAGGCAATAAATCGAATGACTACGCTGAAATTAAGTTCAAGGCTGTAAACGAGAATGGTACGTCAGAAGAGCATACGCTTACGGTAGATATTACGCCTGTGGCTGATGCCCCATTAGTAGCTGTTTCCATTGGGGATATTACCTTTTCCAACGGTATCGACGTATATCAAGAACTTGTTGGGTTCTCCCAGTTGACTACTACAGAGAAAAACACACTACTTACAGAACTTAAATTAGATGGTTTTGAGGAAGGCAGAGTACTTAACGCGGATATTCATGAGCACTTACATCAAGGCGGATCTAAGGACAAGCTTTATGTTGGTGACCAAAGTCAGGACTCGGACCACTATATAGGTGGTGCGGGCAACGATTGGTTCGTATCAGGCGCTGGAAATGACAAAATTGAAGGTGATGAAACTACCAGTGATATAGGTGTCGATGGGTATGACACTGTAATTTACTCAGGTCCAGTTTCTCAGTACATAATCACAGATCTAGGCGATCATGGTGGAGGTGTCGGCCACTGGCTAGTGCGAGATACGAAGGGGACCGATACACCTAATGATCAATATACTCCTTCTGATGAAAATGGAGACCACTTATATGAAATTGAACGATTGATTTTCTCTGATGCTATCGTTGAACTAAACAACATAGATGGAAGCTATCGTATTGTTCAACAACAGGAAATCCCTGTCGATATAACGGTTTCTTTGCAAGATACGGATGGCAGTGAAATCATTAAAGGTGATTCGGTTACGGTGAGTGGTATTCCGTCAGGGGCGAAACTGTATGTAGATGGAGTACTGCAAACGCCAGTCAATGGTACAAGTAATTACATACTTGCACTTGCTGTTGATGCAGCTGGAGTTGTGGGGACGGTAAGTGCTCAATTAGTATTCCCGGCGGATTATACTGGAAATCGTGATTTTGGTATTACAGTTGAAGCAGTTAGTGAAGAGCAATATGTTACGGGAGCGGACAAATTTGCAAGCTCTACGGCAACTGCAGAAATTGAGGTTCCTGAGCCCGTAACACCAACCACGATTAGTTCTTCTGGAGATGTCACCGACACGATTACCGTAGATGGAGCTGACCTTCAATGGCAGAAGCATCAATTCTCTGCTGGGAGTACAGAAAATGAGAGAACATCAACGTTTGATAATACAAACACCGATTACCTTGTTGATGTTGGCAAAGGTGGTGATTACGTTCAACTAGGAGGTGGAAACGACACGGTTTACCTTGGGGGGAGTGAGTCATTAGCCAAGAACCCTAAAGACGGTGCGGCTGAGCGTGATGATTTTGTATCGGAAGGCGATAGTTATAGACCAAGTATGAATAAGAATGACAGCATCGATATTGCTTTCACTGGTGACGGTAACGATACAGTTTACGGACAAGCAGGTATCGACGCTATCGATGGTGGTACTGGTAATGACTACTTAGATGGTGGGAGTGGTGATGACGCACTTAAAGGTGGAGTTGGTCAAGATACGCTGATTGGTGGTCTCGGAAACGATATCCTTATTGGTGGTGATGACGCTGATATATTCAAGTGGGTTGATGGTGATTTAGATGGAAGTACCGATCGAATCTCCGATTTTAGCATCGCGGAAGGAGATAAGGTTGATTTGTCTGACTTATTTGCTGATGCGCCAACTCAACAACAAGTCACTGAGTTGTTAGACAACATCGAGGTTGAAGGAGGCGAAGTTAACTCCGCCATGGTTGTAGAAAAAGATGGGCAGCAAGTTAAAATTGAATTTGATGGCCTCTCCGCTGCAGACTTGACGAATAGTTTGTCTGACATCCTAGTTATTAAAGACGATTGAGTTTGCTGATACTAATAAAAAACCGAGATTGAAGAATCTCGGTTTTTTATGAACTGTAACGCTGTTTCTTAGACTGGTAATTTGTATTTAAAGAACCTTACAAGCAAAACCTTTCAGGTAGAAACCTTCTGGGTAGGCTGTGTCTGTTAGATGATCGGCTGCTTGCTCGAAGCGCTCGACGAACTTAACCGTTCGGCCTGCATCTAATGCTGCATCAGCGATGATTTTTTGGAACAAATCAGTACCCATTAAGCCAGAGCAAGAGTAGGTGAGTAGAGTGCCGCCTGGTTTCAGGATTTGCATTGCAAGCATGTTAACGTCTTTATAGCCGTTGGCGCCTGAAGTTAGGTTATTCTTGCTTGAAACAAATTTTGGCGGATCCATAATCACTACGTCAAACTTAGTGCCTTGATCACGGTACTCACGAAGCAGTTTGAAAACGTCAGCGTTTAGGAATACAGCGCGCTTTTTCGAGATATCAAACTCATTAAGTTCAGCGTTGAATTTAGCGGTATCAAGAGCAAGTTGAGATACGTCAGCGTTGATAACACGCTTCGCGTCGCCTTTAAGTGCGTAAAGGCCAAAGCCACCTGTATATGAGAAACAGTTAAGGACATCTTTGCCTTTAACGTACTTCATCGATTCTTTGCGGCTATCACGTTGGTCCATGTAGAAGCCTGTTTTGTGGCCTTCCATAATGTTCACGCTGATTTTAACGCCATTTTCTTCAATCACGATAGATTTTGGTGGCTCTTCACCATGAAGAACGCCGACAACTTGTTCTAGGCCTTCTTTCTTACGAACTGCCACGTCTGAACGCTCGTAGATGTTGCAGTCAGGGAAGCACTCGATTAACGCTTCAACCAATACGCTTTTGTTAAACTCAGCGCCAGCACTTAGCAGTTGGCAAACAAGAAAGTCTTGGTATTTGTCGATTGTGATACCTGGTAAGCCATCAGACTCTGCGGCCGTTAGGCGGTAGCCCGTTAGACCATCACGTTCGATAATGTCTTCTCGTAAAGACTGTGCGTCTTGAATTCGTTTTACGAAGAACGCCTTGTTGATCTCTTCTTTTTCAAATGTCCAAACACGAGCTCGAATTTGAGATTCTGGTGAGTAAGCCGCTTTTGCAAGCCACTGACCATTTTGAGCATATACGTCTACAGTTTCACCTTGTTTTGGTTCGCCTTCGACCTTATCGATACCGCGTGAAAATACCCAAGGGTGTTTGCGGCGTAGTGATTTATCTCGGCCTTTAGCTAGATGAATTGAAGGAGTCATAATTTACTCTGTTTGTTGAATTTGAAGGAGGGGTATTGTCGGGGAAGTGCAGGTGAAAAGCAAATAAGAAAGGGCTGCAGAAGCAGCCCTAGTAATGATTAATCAACACATTGTGGTGGATATCAGTATTAAGCTTTAAGACCTGTCAGCAAACCTTCCATCGTATCGCTTTGTTTACGAAGTTGGTCAACATTGGAATTACTCTTACTGATCATCTCGCAGATACTGTCTGACTGATGACGAATCTCTTCAACACTCTGTGCAATGTTGTCAGCGACTACGCCTTGTTCTTCAGCCGCGGTAGCAATTTGAGTGCTGCTATCTGAAATAGACTGGTTTTTTTCCGCTAATGAACCGATCTCGACGTTCACTTCTGACATCAGTGTTTGGCCTTCGTTAGCATTGTTCACCGTGACTTCCATCAGCTTGGTCAGTGATTGACTGTTACGTTGTAATGATTCAATCATGCTTTGGATTTCAACCGTTGCTTGCTGAGTACGACCGGCAAGGGCACGAACTTCATCGGCAACAACAGCAAATCCACGACCTTGCTCGCCAGCACGTGCGGCTTCGATAGCGGCGTTCAACGCCAACAGGTTAGTCTGTTCAGAAATACCGTTGATGGTTGTGACTACTTCATCGATCTGCGCTGCGTTGGCATCCAGTTCTTCTACTGCTTGTGAAGCGGACTGGATCTCTTGAGATAGGCTAGAGATAGACTCCAGTGTATTTGAAACCTTGACTTGACCGCTCTGAGCAACGCCGCGAGCGTCCATCGTTTGTGAACTAGACTCATGAGCAAGGGTAGCGACTTCGCGAATGGTAGCCGCCATTTGTTCCGTTGCACTTGCCAAGCTATTCAGGTGTTCCTGTTGGTTACCTGAGATGTCTGAACTTTGTTGTGTTGACTGGTTCAAGTCCGAGCTGATTTGCTGCATGAGAGCGACAGACTCTTGGATTGATAGAACCATGTTTTGTTCACGCTCCGCAACTTTATCGATTGTAATCGCGATTTCACTGAACTCGTCACGAACTAAGAAGTAGTTCATGCGGCAAGTTAAGTCGCCATTCGCAAGCGTGTTCAGAGCTTTGTTCATAGAGAACATCGCACCGCCAATAAAGGTCATGATGTAGTAAACACCTAGTGCGATAAGCGTTAGGGTTACAGCGATGATAGAAACCTGAGTCGTCGATAGAGCAGACCAAAGGTTTTGGTCATGGTTAGCAACTAGGCTGAACGCTCCATTCATCACTGAAACAGAACCAGCACCGTAGCCTAAAGAGATGGTTTCAGAGCTGCTGACAAGCTGAGCTACTTGATCTTTAGTGAGTTGACCCGCTTCGATAAGCCCTTTCATCAAGAGCATTTCTTCTTGATAAAGGTGAGCAAGTAAAGAGTCCGCGGCACTATCTAAAACGAGAGTTAATATAACCAGGGCGAGAAGAGGCAATAAGAAGAGTAGATAGAACTTTTCTTGGATTTTTAGGTGAATGAGATATTTGTC
Organism: Vibrio sp. 10N.286.51.B11; assembly: GCF_041469245.1. Taxonomy (NCBI): domain Bacteria; kingdom Pseudomonadati; phylum Pseudomonadota; class Gammaproteobacteria; order Vibrionales; family Vibrionaceae; genus Vibrio; species Vibrio sp. 10N.286.51.B11. The sequence continues at coordinate 13,289 of NZ_JBFRKI010000007.1, forward strand.
AATCCAACGAAATGGGATTTCTTTCATAATCGTTATACTCGAAGTAAGTCCACCAATAAGCGGTGAATGAATAGAAACTCGACTATATCATTCATATAATTTATGAGGCAACGTTATGGAAAGTTCACAATATATTTTTGTCGTGTCAGGCGTAGTTCAATGTGTTGGGTTCCGTTACCACACCAGTAGGCAGGCGCAAGCTATGGGTCTCTCAGGTTATGCAAAGAACTTAAATGATGGTCGAGTTGAAGTGTTAGTTGTCGGAGAGAGTCAGCAAATTGAGAAGTTACATGCTTGGCTCTATATTGGCCCTTCGAGCGCAACAGTAGACAACGTTGTGATGCATCAAGTTAAAGATAGTGAGCGCCAAGACGTACGCATAGGGGCGTTTAAAATACTGTAGTTGTAGCACTACAGTATTTTATATTGAACGTAACTTAATGACCTAAAGCGGGTTAGGTTTTACAAGCACTTTGCTGGTTTAGGTAAACCGGCGAGCTTGGTCGCTTGTTTTGCAGGGCCTTTTTTGAATAACTTGAAAAGGTACTTACTATTGCCTTTTTCTGGGCCGTGAGCTTTTTCCATTGCTTTAACGAGCATGCGAACCGCTGGTGAGGTGTTGAACTCTTCGTAAAAGCTCCTTACAAAATGTACGACTTCTAAGTGTGCATCTGTAAGTTCAATCGCCTCGTCTTGAGCAAGAATTTCAATCATGCCTTCTTCCCATTGCGTGTAATCCAATAGGTAGCCTTGAGCGTCGGTTTCGATTTGCTTGCCGTTATATTCAAACATGTTTAATCCAGAATCCAATTAACTATGCGGATAGGGTACATGACCAAGTTTGTCTTTCTCAACAGAAATTGTAGCTATCCAATGAAATATCGTACTTATAGATACAAAAAAGCCCAAGAGGTAGGCTCTTGGGCTAGATATTCTTCAATGATGGGAACGATTAGTCGTCGCTGCCCATGATGCCTAGGATGCTTAGTAGGCTGATGAAGATGTTGTAGATCGATACGTACAAGCTGATCGTTGCAGAGATGTAGTTTGTTTCACCGCCACGAATGATGTTTTGCGTTGTAAGCAAGATAACACCAGTCGAGAACAGGATGAACATACCGCTCATTGCCAATGATAGTAGAGGCATTTGTAGGAAGATGTTTGCAACCATACCTACAAGTAGTACTACGAAACCCGCTAATAGCATGCCATTAAGGAACGACAGGTCACGCTTAGTTGTTAGTGCGTAAGCTGATGCGCCCATAAACGCCAGTGCTGTACCGCCAAGTGCAGTTAGGATGACATCACCCATGCCTGCGCCAACGTACATGTTTAAGATTGGACCGATGGTGTAGCCTAAGAAACCTGTAAATAGGAATGTGAAGACTAGACCCATGCTGTTGTCACGGTTCTTTTCTGTTAGGAAAAGTAGGCCGTAGAAGCCAACTAGCATGATAATAAGACCCGGGCGAGGAAGGTTCATCGCCATGGATACGCCTGCTACAACAGCAGACCAAAGTAGTGTCATAGACAGTAATGCGTAGGTGTTACGCAACACTTTATTGGTTTGCAGAGCACTTTCTTGAGATGCTGTGCGTGAAAACATAGGGCTGTTCATAATCTTCCTCGTAAGGTGACTTCAATAGTTATTAGTACATTTATGGGGGTGAAAGTTCGAAAAATCAAGTCTCTCATTCCTCTTGTATACGTAAAATAATAATCAAAATAGTCGGTTAAGTGTTTCTGAAGGTGTAACAAAGTATTTCTTAAAGTGCAGTTAAGGTTCGTTGTTCAATTTTAATCGCACTGAATCGCTGTTTATAATCTTGAAAAACTAATTATAACACTGAAAACAAAGAGGCGACCTAAGCCGCCTCTGTAGTTTATGCATCATAACACATTAGTGGTGTAAGATTTGGCTTAAGAAGTTCTGCGTTCTGTCTGATTGTGGGTTTTCAAAGAAATCGACAGGGTTGTTCTCTTCTATGATTTCACCGGCATCCATGAAGATAACGCGATCCGCGACCTCTTTAGCAAAGCCCATCTCGTGCGTTACACAAAGCATCGTCATGCCTTCTTCTGCAAGCTCAACCATTACGTCTAACACCTCACGAACCATTTCTGGATCGAGCGCCGACGTTGGCTCATCAAACAGCATCACTTGAGGGTTCATACACAAAGAGCGAGCGATAGCTACACGCTGCTGTTGACCACCTGAAAGCTGACCTGGGAACTTGTCCGCTTGCTCAGGGATTTTTACGCGCTCTAGGTACTTCATTGCAATCGCTTCGGCTTCTTCTTTTGGCATCTTTTTGACCCAGATTGGAGCCAGAGTACAGTTCTCTAATACCGTCAGATGTGGAAACAGATTGAAGTGTTGGAAACACATGCCGACATCTCTACGCACGGCTTCGATGTTCTTTAGGTCTTCCGTTAATTCATTACCTGAAACGAAGATATGACCTTTTTGGTGCTCTTCTAATCGGTTGATGCAGCGGATCATCGTTGATTTACCAGAGCCTGAAGGGCCACAGATAACGATTTTCTCGCCTTTTTTAACTTCTAAATTGATGTTCTTAAGTACGTGGAATTCACCGTACCACTTGTTCATGTCTTTCAACTCGATCATAAGACCTTGAGAGTTGTTTTCTGTCTGCTGCGTCATAATACGTCCTTGATCTTGTTAATTATCGTTTGTGACCGGTGTGAAGTCTGTTTTCTAGCCATATCGAATATCTCGACATGCCAAAACAAAACACCCAGAACACTAACGCGACAAATACATAACTTTCTGTTGAATACCCAAGCCATTCAGGGTCGGTATTCGCGGCTTGGCCAATTCCTAGTACATCAAACATACCAATAATCAAAACAAGACTGGTATCTTTAAACAAACCAATGAAGGTGTTCACAATTGAAGGAATCGTGATTTTAAGAGCTTGAGGTAGAATGATAAGCCCGGTCTTTTTCCAGTAGCTTAACCCCAGAGCATCAGCTGCTTCGTATTGGCCTTTTGGTATTGCTTGTAGACCACCTCGAATTACTTCGGCCATGTAGGCTGCACTGAATAGAACTACCCCTACAAGTGCTCGAATGAGCTTATCGGTTTCTGTCCCTTCTGATAAAAAGAGTGGCAGCATTACTGAAGCCATGAATAGAACTGTAATGAGCGGTACGCCACGCCAAATTTCGATGTATACGGTACACATACTGCGAATGATCGGCATCTCTGAGCGGCGCCCAAGAGCAAGTGCAACACCAATAGGGAGTGACACTACAATACCAACAAGTGCGATGACCAGTGTAACCAGTAGGCCGCCCCATTTATGGGTATCAACAACTTCTAACCCAAAGACGCCACCGTATAGCAAGCCAGCAATGATAAATGGGTAGATGTTGACGAAGAACAACCAAATCCACGTACGTTTAGGTGTTTTTTCATAAGCCAGTAAGGCTACAAAAATGGCCAACGTTGCATAGAAGAGGCGAGGTCGCCACAGTTCAGCTTCTGGGTAGAAGCCATACATGAATTGGTCCCAACGAACGCTGATAAAAACCCAACAAGCGCCTTCGCTAGTACAGGCATCACGTGTGGTTCCTATCCAGTCGGCACTGATGAATGCCCAATCCGCTATTGCCCATAATAGGGTGAAAGCAAAGTAAGCAAGAATCACAGTGACGACGCTGTTAACAGGTCCATTAAATAGATTTTTTCTTAACCAACCGACTGGCCCAACGGTATTCGCTGGAGGCGGAAGATCAGGTTGAAATTGATGTGTACTCATCTTATCTCTCCACCAATGCTACTTTGCGGTTGTATATGTTCATTAGAGCGGACGTTAATAGGCTCAAGGTTAGGTAGACGCCCATTGTCATCGCGATTACTTCGATAGCTTGTCCAGTTTGGTTAAGTGTTGTTCCTGCAAATACAGAGACAAGATCAGGATAACCAATGGCCATCGCAAGTGATGAGTTTTTGGTCAGGTTTAGATACTGACTGGTTAGTGGTGGGATAATGATTCTTAATGCTTGTGGAATGATGACAAGCTTTAGAGTTCTAGAACGTGGGATGCCTAGAGACATCGCAGCCTCAGTTTGCCCATGGTTTACCGCGTTAATACCTGAACGAACAATCTCAGCAATGAACGCTGCTGTATAGATACTTAAAGCGAGCATCAATGCAGCAAGCTCAGGGATTATCGTAACACCACCCTTGAAGTTAAACCCTTTCAACACAGGGTAATCTGCAGAGATAGGCATGCCCATAACAAAGTAAGTTATCAACGGTAAGCCTAAAATCAACGCAGCGGCAATTCGCAACATCGGTGTTTGTTGGCCGGTCAGTTTCTGTCTGTTCTTAGCCCAGATGTTGATAATAAACGTAGCGATAATACCGACAATCAATGATGCGATGACAATGCTACTGCCTTGCTCAAAGACTGGAGCAGGGAAGTACAACCCGCGTACGTTCAAGAAAATTGCTTCACCTAGACTCATACTTTGACGAGCAGAAGGCAAGGCTTGTAGAACGGCGAAATACCAGAAAAAGATTTGTAATAGCAGAGGGATATTTCGGAATATCTCAATGTAGACAGCTGCAAATCGGCTAACTAGCCAGTTTGAAGAGAGTCTAGCGATACCCATACTAAAGCCCAGCACTGTCGCTAGCATGATGCCGAGTACTGAAACCAAAGCGGTATTGAGAAGACCGATAAAGAATGTACGACCGTATGAGTAGGTCTCGTCGTATTCAATCAGTGTTAAGCCGATACCAAAACCAGCTTCTTGTGAGAGAAAATCAAAACCAGTGGTGATACCACGGGAATCTAAGTTTGTGAGTGCATTATTTACAATCGTGTAAAAGAAAGCACAAAGCGCCCCGACGGCGATAATTTGGAAAATGATGGAGCGAAAAGTGGGGTTGTAAAATAAGTTGGCACTTTTGGGCTGTGGCTTTGCCTGAGCTGGAGAAATAGTTTCATTAGGTTTCATACTACTATAACCTCAAATCCATTTAATAAATAGGGCGGAAAACTCCGCCCTAATTGATGCTTGAAAATTTATTAACGGATTGGTGGAGCGTACATAAAGCCGCCCGCATTCCATAATGCATTTACACCACGAGAGATTTGAAGTGGAGAACCTGTACCAACAGTACGCTCAAAACTCTCACCGTAGTTACCAACTTGCTTAATTACTTGGTAACCCCAGTCGTCGCGAATGCCAAGGCCTTTACCTTTAGGACCGTCTACACCAAGAATACGTTTGATGTTTGGATCTTTTGACTTAAGCATTTCGTCTGCATTTTTAGAAGAGATGCCGTATTCTTCCGCGTTAATCATTGCTGAAAGTGTCCACTTAGCAACGTTAAACCATTGATCATCATCCTGACGAACAACAGGGCCTAGAGGCTCTTTAGAGATGATTTCAGGAAGTACTTCTGCAGATTTAGGATCAGCTAGGTTTAGGCGAAGTGCGTATAGACCAGATTGGTCAGTCGTTAGCACGTCACAACGACCTGCGTCGAAACCTTTCGATGTTTGTGCTGCCGTATCGAATACCACTGGCTTGTAAGACATGCCACTGTTACGGAAGTAATCGGCTAGGTTAAGTTCAGTTGTTGTACCTGATTGAACACATACAGAAGCGCCATCAAGCTCTTGAGCACTTGTTAGGCCAAGTTCTTTTTTAACCATGAAGCCTTGACCATCGTAGTAGTTAACGCCTACGAAGTTCAGACCTAGAGCAGTGTCACGATGTAATGTCCATGTTGTGTTACGAGATAGTACGTCGATTTCGCCAGATTGAAGCGCAGTAAAACGCTCTTTTGCTGTTAGAGGTACATACTTAACTTTAGTCTTGTCACCGAGTACAGCCGCTGCAAGAGCTTGACAATACTCAACATCAATTCCTTCCCATTCACCTTTTGAGTTAGGGTTAGAGAACCCTGGAAGACCGGTACTTACACCACAAGTTAGAAATCCTTGAGATGTGACTTTGTCCAGAGTGCTTTCTGCCGCTGATGCCGATGTTGCCATCATCGCAGTTGATGCAGCTACTACTGAAGCAAGAAGTGTTAGTTTATTTGTCATTTGTATCCTTCCTTGTTAACCAGGTGACACCTGATACTCGTGCTCGTTTGAGTTTCTCTTATGTGTTGCGTTTTCTATGACCTTGTTGTTCAAATTAAACGAGTTGCATTTTGCAAATGAAACTGTGTGCGATTTAAACAACTGTTTATAAGGTTAGGAAAGGATCCGTAGTTTCACAAATGTATAATTTAAAAAGAATTTTGAATGAAATCACAAATCCGAACACAATTAGAATGACCAAATGTTAAGTGAATGTAAATAGTGCAACGGTTCACACTGTTGGTGCAACGAGATTTAGATTTTTATATTGATAATCGACTAGATAAATATTCTGAATAAACATCACAATGATGAAATATTAAACTTAAGAAATGTTGAAATTTGGTCAATAAATATTTTTATTACACTTCGATAGTTATGAATATGCTCCAAATTTGGTAGCATGGCTGAATAGTTATTGAAGTAGTCTCAAGGAAGAACATGCGTTATTTCCCAATGTTTTTGGATGTAGAAAATAAGCCAATCTTAGTGGTTGGTGGGGGTGAGGTTGCTTGCCGTAAAGTCGATAGCTTACTACGAGCGGGAGCGGATGTGACTTTGGTGTCTCCCAAGGTAGCGCCTTACTTAAAGCAGCTTGTGGACGAGAACAAGCTTCACTGGGTTCAAAACTTTTACTCGTCACAGATCATATCGAAAAATTACTTGCAGGTTTGGGCCACAACAGACAACCCAAGCTTGAATCACCAAGTGTATAATGATGCGAAAAAACTGGGCATTTTAGTCAATGTGGTTGACGATCTTCCTTACTGCGACTTCATCACACCTTCGATGATAAATCGCGGCAGAATCCAAATTGCCATCTCTAGTGGCGGGGCATCACCTGTTTTAGTAAGAAATATCAGAGAAAAACTCGAAACGGTATTGCCACAAAACATAGGTTTGATAGCAGACTTCGGTGCATCAAAACGCAATTCAATCAAAGAGTCATTCCCAACCGTCGACGAGCGTCGTAAATTTTGGGAGCGTTTCTTGTCATCCAGCTTTATCGAGCAGGTGAATGACAGAGAGCAGTTAGAGTCTTACTACCAGCAAGCGCTAACCGAAGGCATTGATAGCGAAGGGCAGGTCACTTGGATTGAATTCGAGCAAGATGTCGAGCTGTTGTCTATGAAGGCTTTACGTTTGATGCAGGAGGCAGAGCTCGTACTTTCACCGAGCGATTGTCCATTTGAATTTATCGACCTGTGCCGCCGAGATGCAGAAAGAGAGAACTACGCCAACAGCGGAGAGCTATCAACAAAGCTTGAGCAAGCAAGAGCAGAGAAATTACGAGTGTGTGTGTTTATTCCACCAGCAAGCGTAGAGTTTAATCTGTTGGTCGGCAAAGACCTAAAATTGTCAGCAGCCCAAGTACTCAGTTGAGGTAATTGCTTCTAGTTGAAATGAGAGCTTTCTGGTTGTTTGAAATCGGCTAGAGGCTCGGAATAAAACTAAAGCTGGACCAGATAAATAAAAAGCCACTTCAAAAGAAGTGGCTTTTTGCTATTTCAAACACGACATTGTGCTGATGAATGAGCAACCCAAATAGGCGGTCACTCAAACTCAAAAATTAGTCGCGGAAGTTGTCAAACTGGAAAGGTTGACCAAGTTCACCGCCGCGAACTAGAGCCATAACAGCTTGTAGGTCATCACGCTTCTTACCAGTAACACGAACTTTGTCGCCTTGGATAGAAGCTTGAACTTTAACTTTGTTGTCTTTGATTAGCTTAACGATCTTCTTAGCGACATCAGTTTCAATGCCTTGCTTAAAGATAACCGTTTGGTGCCAAGTGCGACCTGTTTGGTCTGCCGCTTTCGCTTCCATCGCGTTAGGATCAACATTACGCTTCGTTAGGTTGCTGCGAAGGATATCGCGCATTTGCTTCAGTTGAAAATCGTCTTGAGCAGTCAATTTTACTGATTCATCTTTGTAATCAAAGCTTGCGTCAACGCCGCGGAAATCGAAACGAGTCGATAGTTCACGGTTTGCGTTGTCTACTGCGTTACGCAGTTCTACTGCTTCTACTTCAGAGATAATGTCAAATGATGGCATTGTGTTGTTTCCTTAAGCTAAGTTTCTATCTTTAATTGCTGTTGCAAGCATGTCTAGCATTGTTGCAGTATCTTCCCAGCTTAGGCATGGGTCAGTAATCGACTTGCCATATTCTAGGTTGTTAATGTCTGTCATTGGCTGGTTGCCTTCAATAATGAAGCTCTCTGCCATAATGCCTGCAATTTGGTTCTTGTTAGATTTAATTTGCTCACAAATGTCTTGTGCAACTTCTAACTGCTTACGGTGTTGCTTCTGACAGTTAGCGTGGCTAAAGTCTACAACCAAACGTTGAGGTAGATCGAATTCAGCCAGTTGCTTACATGCAGTATCTACAGATTCAGCGTCGAAGTTAGGGCCTTTATCACCACCACGTAGAATAACGTGACCGTATGGGTTGCCAGAAGTACGGTAAACCGTCATGCGGCCGTTCTTATCTGGAGAGTAGAAGTAGTGTGAAGCATGTGCTGCACGAATTGCATCGATAGCAATCTTGATGTTGCCGTTGGTCGCGTTCTTGAAGCCAACAGGGCAAGACAGTGCAGAAGCCATTTCACGGTGAATCTGAGATTCAGTTGTACGAGCGCCAATCGCACCCCAAGTGATAAGGTCTGCAATGTACTGACCTGTGATCATATCAAGGAATTCAGTCGCGGTAGCTAGGCCAAGCTTGTTGATATCTAGCAGAAGCTTACGAGCTTTGTTCAAGCCTGTTTCAAGTGCGTATGAACCATCAAGGTTAGGATCTGTAATCAAACCCTTCCAACCTACAACAGTACGAGGCTTCTCGAAGTAGGTTCTCATTACAACGAACAGTTCATCTTTGTACTGGTCTTGAATTTTGCTTAGGCGCTCAGCGTAATCAAGTGCCGCATCTGTATCGTGAACAGAGCAAGGGCCTACGATAACTAATAGGCGGTTATCACGACCAGTTAGGATATCTTCGATTTGGCGGCGAGAATTTTTAATGCGCTCAGCAACGTCGTCAGTAATAGGGTGTGCATTGCCTAGTTCGGCAGGAGTTGGCATAGGACCCAGAGCTTGGGTTCTCAACTCATCAGTTTTTAATGGCATGTGATAGCTTTTTTATTCTATTGCGAAGTGGTTAAGATAACGGAATTGAACAGAGGAATAAACTCTATTGAGTCAAAGTTATCTCAGTTATTGCTAATATTCTTATTTTTATCAGCAGGCCAGCGTCAAATAAGGGATTTTCACTTGTATTAACAGGCAGCTATCGGTATTTTCGTTTGAACACAACATAAAAATGCTGGAGCAGCAATGACTCAAGAAAATCAAAGCACTTTGCACCCAGAACTTGTCTTAGGTGATGTGCTGCCTTCTTATAACGATAATAATAATTCCAACCACTTATACGTTTCACTATCAGAATTGGTGATGGATCGTGTCTTTTATCACCCAAGTATCGAGAGTCACTTAGATACTTTGACTGATATTGAAAAAACGTCTTTAGATGCGATCCTTGGCGATAAAACTGTCGATGAGCATTTTGTTTCGACCTTAGTGATTGCCATTCAAGCTGCCGTTCAGCCAAATCACACTTCTGTTCGTATCGCATTAAGTAGTGCAGACAGCTATGGCTTCCGTTCGCTACTTGGCGGGAACTGTGAAGCTGAAGAGATTAACCCAGCACTAGGCGTTCGTGGCGTTGCTCGCTATGCAACACCAGAATACAGCAAGGCTTTCGCTTTAGAGTGTCAGGTCATTAAAACATTGCGTGAGCAGGGTATTAACGTTGAAGTGGTTGTGCCTTATGTACGAACATTAAGCGATGCCGCTAAGATTATTGACCTGCTTGCCGAGCAAGGGCTACCACGCGGCCTTAACGGTTTGAAAGTACTGTTCTCGTGCGATGTGCCGTCTGCAGTGCTACTGAGCGAACGTTTACTGCATTACTTCGATGGTGTAGTGGTAAACGTTGATAGCTTAGCGTCTTTCACTTTAGGCGTAGACAAACACAATGAAGCTCAGCAACACGCTTTTGATCCACAAAACGAAGCGGTTATTACCTTGTTGGATATGATTGTTAAAGCAACCCTGAACGCGAAGAAGCCAGTGCTGCTAGTTACGCAAGGTTTAGTCGATTATCCACGTCTACAAGGTTACATTGCTGACCTTGAAGGTGTTGAAACGGTCGTGACTGCGTAAATCGATTAGCTTGCCTGATAAGCCGACTTAAGGCGCTAATGCTTTGAGAATGAAAGAGATATCATTGTGCGATGATATCTCTTTTTTGTAACATTTTTTTGACATTCTTATCGCTAGTCGATTAACTGGTCTGATGACTAACTTGGCTAGGTAATTCGAATGTTGACCCCTCTACAAAAAGCAAATTTCTACTTAAGCATGTTTGGCTTTTTCAAAGTCCCACTTATCTGGTTGTGCCGACCAAAACTACTCGCGTTGGACAACCAACATGTTGAAGTGAAAATCCCGCTTAGAAGGCGTACTAAGAATCACCTTAACAGTATGTACTTTGGCGTTTTGGCTGTAGGTGCGGATGTCGCGGGTGGATTTCTTGCGATGAGCAAATCTCAGCAGCAAGGTGAAAAGATCTCGTTGGCTTTTAAAGAGGTGACGGGTAACTTTTTGAAGCGCCCTGAAGGTGATGTGCATTTCACTTGTAACGACGGTGAGCTGATCAACACTATGCTGGCAGAAACCATGTCGACCGGAGAACGGGTCAATCAACCCGTAACCATTATCGCGACTTGCCCATCTTTACATGGTGACGAGCCGATGGCGGAGTTCACGCTTACGCTTTCAATTAAGAAAGTCCCTTCAAGAAAATAGCGATTAAATAATAGATTTTGGTTTAGAAGTCATGGGTAACGTTGAAGAGATAAAACAACGGTATGTGAATGGTTTCCACATACCGTTATAGAGAACTTTATAACGGCTCTATGACTCTTGAGTGATCTGCTCAATATCAACTATTTTTGAACGGTTCATAACGATCTTCCAACGGTAGTAGGTTGGTTCGTTATCATGGTTGTTCTCTTTAATGATCAGGTTGAGAAGATGACGCTTTTCTACTGATTCGCGGCTCACTTGTCCTTCATTCAAGCGGTAGATCTTGTTTGAGCCTTTATCCATCAACCGTGTCAGCGCTCTGAGGCTGATCGATAACGTTTCACGAGTCTCCTCATAACCACTCATAAAGGTCGATGTCGACATCTCAGTATGAGAGCGGTAATGCAAGATTTGCTCTTCACGTTGTACCACACGCTTTTTACGGATCGACTGAATGCGATCTGCAAGCTTAGAAAAATTTGCGTAGTCCAACCATTCCAGTTTATGGCCTACTGACTTGTTGGTCGTTGGATCATAGTAACGACGCTTCCATTTTGGCTTGCCTTTACGTAGCCAGCGCCAAAGGATGTCTCTCAAGTCATCTTTAAAGATCTCACGCAGTGCGTAAATGAAAGACATTGCCACGATGAAAGAGGCGGTAATCTCACCAAGAAAGTCACGAGCCAAGATCACAGTAGTGGTCACGACAACCATCACCAAACCGGTCGCGATGCCTTTCACGGCACGCTTAACGTTCTTACCCATCGACGTTGTCTTTTCTTTAAGCACGATAGGGTGTTCAATCAAACGACGCAGCAAACGCATCTTGTTACTCAAGCGGGTAACGTCCTCTCGAACTCTTGCTGAGTTGTAGCGGTTCAGTTTACGGTGCGCGGTCTCTTTATCACAAAGCGTTAAGAGTCGTTCTTTAATCGTTGAATACTCACTACCTCGTGGCATGTGTGAAACTAGCGATAGGAACTTTTGCTCGGTATACCAAGATAGGTAGTTATCGATATTAGCGTAGTAGCGCTTGAGATTTTCTTCGTAAGGGATGCTTCGGCGTAGCTTCTTCAAGATATCTAAAGCCAATTCAATGACTTCATCTACTTCATCAGCCGTTACGTCGTCACTATCAGTTTTATTTAAGCTGCTGACTGCTTTATCTAACGCGATAACATATTGGTAGGCAAACAGACTCAAACTGACACGATACTGTGTTGTAGATAAGCGTCCACGTTTTGCCAAGCGACTGTGTACCAAAGGTAAAAGTGTTTTGTCACTATAGTAGGCACGTTTTTGAGTGATTGAGCTGTAGAAAAAGGCACTTTCAGAAAGCACTTCAGGAGTCAGTCCAAGTTCACCGGGAATGAATAGATAAACGTCCATGTCGAGCTTTTTGGTCTTAGCCATGGCATGGTTAATTTTAAGTGTTATCGCATCTTGTTTATCAACGGTGATCAACGATGTCTCCTAGAATGTAAAAATATGAATGAAACTAGCGAAAGCATATCAGAGATCACGTATAATCTCCGCCAAATTTAAAGTAGAGACAATCTTGATGATTAATATTGGTCAAATAAACAACTTAGAAGTAGTAAAACAAGCAGACTTCGGTGTATTCCTTGACGCGAGCGACTATGGAACCGTGTTGCTGCCGAAACGATTTACTCCTGAAGGTGTTGAAATTGGTCAAAAGCTAGATGTTTTCTTATACATAGATTCTGACAACCAGATCGCTGCAACGACTGAAAAACCAATAGCTCAAGTAGGCCAGTTTGGTTTGATGACGGTTGAAGGTGTTAACAGCACTGGTGCATTCATGAGCTGGGGCGTGAAAGGTAAAGACCTTCTTGTTCCTTTCAGCGAGCAGCGTGGCCGTTTAAACGAAGGTCAGTCAATCTTAGTATATGTGTATATCGATAAAGCATCGAGCCGTATCGTTGGTACAACGAAGTTCAACAAATGGTTAGACAACACGCCTGCGACTTATAAGCAAAATGAGCAAGTCGATCTCATTATCGCTGAGCGCAGCCAGTTAGGTTACAAAGCGATCGTGAACGGTGAACACTGGGGTATGATTTTCCCATCTGACATCATCGGTAAGCTGTTCATTGGTAAAACACTAAAAGGCTACATTAAAAACGTTCGTGAAGAAGACGGTAAGATTGATTTGTCTCTTCAGAAGGTTGGTGTGGCTAAGATGGATGACCTAAGCACTAAGGTTCTTGACCTGCTTGAGAAGAAAGGCGGTTACCTGCCTTTGAATGATAAGTCTTCTCCTGAAGTTATTTTCTCTGCATTCAGAACCAGCAAAGGTACGTTCAAGAAGACAATTGGTGGTCTATACAAATCTGGCAAGATCACTATCGACAAAGAAGGTATCAGCTTAGTTAAGTAAGCGGTCCTTTCGGTCAAAAAAAGCCCAAACCTTCCTGTTTGGGCTTAGGGGAAAGGGCTCCGAAGAGCCTACGCTAATCGTTTTAATCTTTTGACTGTTAGATTGAAGTCTAGTTTAGATTCTCTAAAATGCGATTTTTCTTTTTGGAAATAGTGACTTGAATTGATATTTATATAATTAGCTGTTTATTTACAAGCGCTCGCACACTGACTTATATGGCCGATAGAATAGAAAAAGCCCAAACAATTAACGTTGTTTGGGCTTTTTGTTTATTAAGGTGTACTCAGTGCGAACGCTTTTAGAAAAGGTTCTTATCGCGCACGAGTTCGCGTGGTAAACCGTTCTTCACTCGGTTGCCAACCCACTTACCAAGGCCGATGATTGCACCATTGTACTTCACTAGTACTTCACCTTTTCCTGACAAGTTTTCAGGGCGAACATCGCGGCCCATGAACCATTCACGAGCATCTTCAATACTAAGCTCTACAACATTAGCTTCATTACCTGTTGCGAGCGTTGTCGCTACTTGGTGCTGCCAGCGGTAACCTTTTTTATGGGTTTCAGCGATCTTGATTCCCATGCGAGAAAAACGGAACTCACCGATCATCGGCTCTAGCGCTTCTGGGAATAGCCAAACGTCTTTGTCGCGAATCCAAACCTGAGTATCGCTTGGCAATTCGATATCGAGAGTACTCATTAGTTGTTCAGCGACTTCTTGCTGAGTTTTCTTTGATGCTTTTTCAAATGGGAATTTACCCATACGTTTTTTAACTTCTGGTGGAGTAACAGACGCTAGTTTACGGATACGTGCAACAAAGAAACCTTCAGAGTCATAGACCTGTGGGAAGATGTGAAGAAAGCCTTCTTCTGTCGTGGTTGCTTTTGCGTTGTCGAATAGTGATTCCAGAGATTCGAATTCAACCGCATCACCAAAGGTTTCTTTTAGGTGATGACACACTTGTTGGTTCTCTTCGGTGCTAAGCGTACACGTTGAGTAAACCAAAACACCATTAGGTTTAAGAGCATGGAATGCACTTTCAATCAGATCTTTTTGCGTGTCGGCAATGTCGACCACTGATTGATACGTCCAGTTCTTCATCGCATCGGCATCTTTACGAATGGTGCCTTCGCCAGAGCAGGGTGCGTCTAGCAACACAGCATCAAACTGTTCTGGTAACCAACCACCAAAAACTCGACCGTCAAAGTTACTTAGAGCGGCATTACGAACGCCACAACGTTCGATGTTAGCGTGAAGGACTTTCACACGGCTTGCTGCATACTCATTGGCAACCAATACACCGCGATTATTCATTAGCGCAGCGATTTGCGTTGTTTTAGAGCCGGGTGCAGCCGCAGTGTCTAGCACCGCTTGGTAATCAGCTTCGCCTTGGAAAAGTGCCGAGGGTGGCATCATCGAGCTGGCTTCTTGGATGTAGAAAAGACCAGACATGTGTTCTGCCGTATTACCTAGTGGCGCTTCACTTTCGTCCGCTGTAATCCAAAAGCCCGTTTCACACCAAGGTACAGGTTCCAGTTCCCAGCCTTTCTCTTTTGCTCGTACTAGGAAGTCTTCAACACTGATTTTCAATGTGTTGATTCGAATACTTTTACGAAGTGGTTTTTGGCATGACGCAACAAAAGAAGCCATATCTAGATGACTAGGCATGATTGCTTCGATGTGCGTTAGGAATTCTTCAGGAATATATACGTTAGCGTGCAAAAGAGTATCTCGATTTATTGCATTAATGCGGGGAGTTTAAAGCAAAATGAGGCCGTCCTAAACCATATTTGCAGCAAACAACAAAAATGCAGCCTAATGGCTGCATTTTGATGAAGAATTAATCTTCCAGAAACGTCAGAGAGTTCACTCTATGGACGAGGAATTGCGGTTCTCCATGATTTCCACTCATCTTCGGCTTGAGGATAGAGGTAGAAAGACTGATCTTCGCTTGCTACTGGTTGAAGTTCATTTGTCGGTGGCGTTGAGAATGTAATACCACCTCTTAACAAGCTGTCTACCGTTCCGGCTTTGATGTTTGCGCCTGACAGGCCGATAGAGACATCGACGCCCGACACGTTCCAGAACACGGTGTTTGCGCGGATTAGATACGCGTAGTCAGGTTCTATTTGAATCGTAGATATGATGCGATCAGCAAACTCGCCCAGCTGAACATCTATAACACTGCCAATTTCTAGTTCACGGAATAGGATAGGTGTACCTTCAGATACTGAGCCGCGCGTTTCGCTTTGCAGTTGGAATATCTTGCCTTCAGGCTGCACAGGTCCTTTGCTAAGCTCAAATTTCGTGTTTCTTTCACCTTTGCCCGGGTCTACGTTGATGTGTTTAGAGAGCAGCGCAGAGACGTTTTTGATGCCATTAAGGCCAATCTCAGGTTCTGCCAACCAGAAGTGACTGTTCGTTACGGCAATCTTGTCGACGTACTCAGGTAAAATACGCGCAGTAATTTCAATGCCGCCCTTGTTGAAGTTCGGAATCACCAAAGTAACCTCACCAACAGTGACACCTTGATATTTGATCGCCATGCCCTTGCTGACTTCTTGATCGCCAGAAGAGGTGATAGTAATCGCGCGGCCAAATTTTCGAGCGGATTTCGAATCTTTATAAAGCTTCCACACATCGCCGAGTTTGTTGTCGATTCCTGGCAGAGAGTCAAAAGCAATACCGCCTTGGATAAGGGTTTTAACTGGTGCCGCTTTAATGCTGATACCCGATAGAGACGCATCAACCTCAACGCCTGAACGGTTCCAGAAAACAGTGTGCTTGTTGAGTAAGTGCGTGTAACGATTTTCGATTGTGACTTTGATTCTTACGCCACCGTCGGCAAGCTGAAAATCAGAAATATTACCCACTTGTAGGTTGCGGTAGAGGAGTGGGCTGCCTTTAGAAATTGAAGGTAACTCACTGGCAAACAAAGAAAGTGTCTTTGAACCAGACTGATTAAACTTAGCAATTTCTGCTAACGACTTACTTTGGAAAAGTTGGTAGTCCGTTCGAGCTTCAGATTTACCTTCACTCACAAAGCTAATCGAGCCGGTAAGAAGCTGTTTTGCTGGTGGGACCGTAACACTCAAGCCTGATTCGGTTAGCTCTGCAGTCGCACTACCTGTCACAAAGAAACGGTTGTGGCTTTTGATAAGGTGCGCGTACTCATTATCGATAAGTGCATCCATGAAGACTTCGTGTTTTTCAGAGCCCGTACCAACACCATCAACTAATCCCACATGGATGATAGAGCCAACGGCAATGCCTTTGTAGAGAAGTTGTGTACCGACATCTAACCCGAACGAATTGTTCGACGTTAAGCGAATCGCAACGGATTTCTCTTGTTCCTGACTGAATTCATTTTTGCGGATTGCAGTAAATCGACGCGCCTTTTCACCTTCACCCGGTACCAAGGTTAAAAAGTTACCTGTCACTAAATTGGCAATGTTTTTCATGCCAGTAAGCGACAGTTCAGCCTCTTCTAGAACGAATTTACTGCCGCTGTTTAAAAAGTCACTGAATGCCGGTTGGATAGCAGCAGATGCAACGACGTTTTCACGCCCTTCACTTAGCGATAAATCAGTGATTTGACCGATTTCAATGCCGCGATACATGATCGGAGCACCCGTTGCACTGATTTTATTATCATCGGGAACGGCGATCTTGATAGAGATACCTCGACCCGCTGTCTTCAAATCTGGGTAGAGTTTGAACTTGGTATTCATCTCTACGGGTTGGCCTTCTCCCGGAGAGTCGACCGCAATTGAACCGCCAAGCAATGCACTTAGGCTCTCTAAGCGAACATCAACACCAGAAAAACCAATACTGGCACCTAAACCACTGACATTCCAAAAACGGCTTTGGTCGGTAATGATATGGCTGTATTCATCTTTAATTGACGCTTGAATCGTAACGGATTTCGCGTTGTCGTTTAACTGGTAGTTGTAAACCTCACCAATTGGGATTTTACGGTAAACGATTTGAGAACCAACAGACACGCCACCCAGATCTTTGGTCGTCAGTGAAATATTCAAACCTTCAGAAGCCAGTAAATCAGAAGGGGAGGATTCTAACGCTTGGAAAATGGTTTCTGGGTCTTGTTTGGTTTCGCTCGGGTGGATAGCAATATAGTTACCTGAAACAAGTGCGTCTAATCCTGAGATACCCGACAAACTTGCTGTCGGTTTTACAAGCCAGAAACGAGTGCCTTTTGAGAGTAGCTTCTTCGCTTCAGGGTAGATGTCTGCATCGACATAGATGCTCGATAGATCTTTGGATAAAGTGATGTCGCGCACCATACCCACTTCTAAGCCTTGGTAACGAATCGTTGTTCGACCTGCGACTAAACCTGCGGCATCTGAGAAGTATATTTGCACACGTTGCCCAGCATCGTGTATCGATTTCATGACCAACCAACCGGCTAAGGCGACGGTTAATATCGGCAGAATCCACAAAGGGGAGATGCCTTTGTTTTTCCTTACTTCTGGTGAATATGACGTTTGTGATTGGTTATCGTTGTTCATACACTGACTCATCTTTAGAGGTGTAGTTATCCCAAATTAGCCTAGGATCTAAGCTTTCCGCTGCTAGCATCGTGAGAACAACTACGACGCCAAAAGCGACTGCACCATAACCTGGTGTAAAGTTTAAAATTTGTCCGCGGTCGACCAAGGTCATCATGATCGAAATAACGAACAGATCCATTACCGACCATTTCCCCACCCATTTCACGATGAAATAGATGGTCATACGTTGCCTGTGGTAAACGGCGCGCTTCATCTTGATACAGATTAAGATGTACGCGAGGCCCAGTATTTTCGCGACTGGCACGACGATACTGGCAATGAAAATGATCGCAGCGATGCCATACATATCGCTATTAATCAGCGAAGCGACACCGGAAATGATGGTGTCTTCTAGCCTTTGACCGTTGGTAATAAGAATAGAAATAGGAATGACATTGGCTGGCACGATAGCCACGGATGCGGCAAATAGCAGAGCCCAAGTTTTCTGTATAGAGTAGGGCTTGCGGTGGTATAAGTCATGGTGACAACGCACACAAGTATGACCGTCAGGCTGAGATAGGTGACAGTTGTGACAGTGTACGTTCTTACTCTCAGCAAAAGAGTATTCGGATTCTTTTGCCCAAGCTTCCCAGTAGCGACGTACACTGATACGGCTTACTAGTAATACGCTGAAAAGCTGCAGAAGAATCAGGCCAATCAAACCAGGGCCGACGAAAATGTCAGAGTAATCTTGCAGTTTGAAACATGAGACCGCCAAACTTACCAGAAACACATCCAACATCATCCAATGTTTGAGAGTCTGAATAATGGCTAATGCATAACGAAAGGGTGTGAAGATCTTAAAACTCAGTGATACATGGGTGATGAGCACCGAGCTACATACAAGCAACGGAGCGATCGAACTGCAGAACAGAATCAGCAAACCAAGCAAAGGGAAACCTTCGCCCATTAAGGTAAAGACGCCGGATGGTAAAGTCGCGGGTATCATGACACCAATCAAGCGAATACTGATGAATTCGAAAAAGTGCGATGGGATAAATAGCAATAAACAAGTGACAGCGATTGCTAGGTTTCCAGACAGGCTAGGGGTGCCGCCTCTATAAAGCTGAGTGCCACATCTTGGGCAGTAAGCGGATTTCCCTAAAGGGATGTCCATTTTATCAACGGGGAGTTCGCAGCCCTGACAAAGGCGCACTGAGCTACTATCGCATTGATGCTGAGTTGATAAAGGGTTGGTTGGGAATGGGGAGGTCACGCGACCTCCCAAGTTGAAACGTCAGTTAGGCTCGATGCCCGACTTAAATACTTAGGACTACAAACATCAGGCGTGCGATTGCACACTGCCGTAGAGTGTTTGATAAAGTCCTTGTTGTTCAACCAATTCACCATGTGTTCCCGTTTGTGTGACTTGCCCATCTTCTAAAACATAGATTAGATCGGCTTGTTTCACCGCTGATAATCGATGAGCCACTATCAAAGTTGTGCGATCTTTCAAAAACTCGCTCAACGCTTTATGCAGTGCTGACTCTGTTGCTGTATCGAGTGCAGATGTCGCTTCATCAAGAATAACAAACTTAGGATTGCTCAGCACCATACGAGCTATTGCTAAGCGTTGTCGTTGACCACCAGACAGTCGAACGCCATTCCTACCAATTTGTGTATCTAAGCCATTGCTCAGTTGCTTGATGACATCTTGCATTTGAGCGACTTCAAGCGCACGCCACAACGACATTTCGTCGTATTCAGCACCAAGGGTCAGATTATGCCTTAATGTATCGTTAAAGAGTATAGGTTGTTGTAAAACAACGGCAATTTGATTGCGTATTACATCAAAGCTGATGTCATCGGTTGTTTCACCGTTATAGCGAATGCAACCTGAGTCTGCTTGGTAAACCCCAATCAGCAACTGGATTAACGTAGATTTACCCCCTCCACTCGCACCGACCAAAGCGACTTTTTTACCTGCAGGGATGTGCAGCGATAGCCTATTTAAAACAGTGTTTTCTAATGTGTAAGAGAATGTAACGTCTTCGATGTCAACTGTCACTTCTTGATCTTCAGTAAATGGGTTCACTTTACTGATAGGGCGCTTCTCTTCTTCTAACTGAAGAAGATCGTTGATGCGTTGTAGTGCCGCTTTCGCGCTATACCAAGAGAATTGAATCCCTAGTAGCTCTTGGACCGGGCCTAACATGAACCACAAGTAGCCAAATACCGCGAAAATCTGACCAATGGTTAAGTCACTGAATAACACCATTAGCATAGCGACGGCACGGAAAAGCTCGAAACCTAGTAAGAACAGCAGAAACGAAACACGGCCAGCAGCTTCAGATTGCCAAGCGTATTTGTCTGCATCGATTCTTACTTGGTTTGCTTGAACCTTAAGTTCATCGAGAAAGATACGTTCTTTATTCGCCGCACGCAGTTGGTAAATGCCGTCTAAGGTTTCCACCAAACGGTTTTGAAAGCGCTCGAAAGATTGGTTTTCGTATTTCTTAAGGTGTTTGACCCTGCTGCCTAGTTTACGGGAGAAATAAATTACAACAGGATTGACCAATAAAATGAACAATCCTAAACGCCACTCTAACCACAACAGCACGATCGCTGTCCCGAACACGGTCAGGAAGCTGATGATAAATTTAGAAAGAGTCGAGCCAATGAACTTATCTATTGTCTCTATGTCTGTTATTAGGTGGGCGTTAATACCGCCACTGCCTTTGGTTTCGTATTGTCGAATACTGATGCGGCCAAGCTTATCTATCATCTTGCTGCGCATTTGATAGGTAATTGTTTTGGACACAAGCGTAAACTGGCGCCCTTGCAGAATGTTCAGCGCTTGGCTAACGGAGCGCATGATAATCACTAACAACAAAGTTAGTGCTATATAGCCAGTCGGTGTTTGTAATGAAGATGGAAGTAGGTGGTTCATCATCTCTAAGCCTGAAGCGGGCTTATCAAGTAATACTTCATCAACCATTAATGGCATGAGCAACGGGATAGGGACACTAATGAGAGTTGCAAATATGGCAATAATGTTAGCAAACAGTAATTTGGACTTGTGTTTTTTTACTTGAGTTATTAACCAAGAACGGCTAATAGTGTCTTCTGAATTGTTCATTGTAATGAGAATAAGTCCTATTTAGTTTGATGGCCGCATTCTACTGCGTTCTCTTGATAATGGAAGTCTCAATTTAATTGGAAGTTAATATGAAAATAGAACATTACCAACGCTTAACCAAACAAGCCGTTGCATTAATTGAATCAGAAACCGATCTAACTGCTAATCTTGCTAATATCAGTTCATTATTATTCATGGAATTGGATGACTTGAATTGGGCGGGTTTCTATTTAATGAAGCAGGATTTAGCTAAGGAAAAAGACGAACTTGTACTGGGCCCTTTCCAAGGTCAACCTGCTTGTGTTCGAATTCCGGTCGGGCGTGGTGTGTGTGGAACTGCGGTTGCGACGAATACAGTTCAGCGCATTCATGATGTTCATGAGTTCGAAGGTCACATCGCTTGTGACGCTGCAAGTAACTCAGAAATCGTTATTCCGTTCTCGATTGGCGGAAAAATCGCGGGCGTTCTTGATATTGATAGCCCAAATGTTGGTCGTTTTTCTCAAATTGACGAGGACGGATTGACATTTTTCATGGCAGAAGTGGAAAAGCTGCTTAATTCGCACGCGAACAAGGCATAAATTATTCTCTTACTGTGGTTTTTCCCAAGCATCTCTCTATAATACGTAAAAATATTTTCTTAATGCTCGCGGAAAACCGCAAAAACCAGGAACCCACATGGAAAACACTGAAAAGTTAAAAAACAGCAAAGAAGTTATCGCATATATTGCTGAATGTTTCCCTAAATGCTTTACTCTAGAAGGTGAAGCGAAGCCACTTAAAATTGGTATTTTTCAAGATCTTGCTGAACGTCTAAATGAAGACGAAAAAGTAAGTAAGACTCAGCTTCGTGCAGCGTTAAGACAGTACACATCATCATGGCGTTACCTGCACGGCGTAAAAGCTGGCGCAGAACGTGTTGACCTAGACGGCAACGCGTGTGGCACACTAGAAGAAGAGCACGTTGAACACGCTAAAGCTACACTTGCTGAAAGCAAAGCGAAAGTTCAGGCTCGTCGTAAAGAACAAGCACAAAAAGCTCGTGAAGAAGGCAAAGCGAAACCTAAGGCGAAGAAAGCTCAACAGCCTCGTCGTCAAGCGCCTAAAGCACCAAAAGTAGAAAAGCCTGTAGAAACACGCGCTTTGAACGCTGACGAATTCATCGCTGGCAAAGAAGTAAATGTGAACATGGGTAAAGGAAACATGGCTGCGACCATTGTTGAAATCAATAAGGAAGATGTGCGTGTTCAGTTAGCAAACGGCCTACAAATGGTTGTTAAAGCGGAGCACTTGCGCGCTTAAAGGAGATACTCCTACGCATGAAATGCCGTTCAAAATTGACACTGATTGCTGCTAGCTTTTGGCTAGCAGCTTCAGCTCAGGCTCTTGAAGCCAAATTAGATCAGGACGATTTACCTCTACTCGCTCCTGAGGTCCAACACGAAACTGCTAGTAAACGTGTTACTTCTCGATTTACTCGTTCTCACTATAAACACTTCAATCTCAACGATGATTTCTCTCAAGCTATCTTTAATCGTTACTTAGAGATGCTGGATTATAATCGTAATATCTTCACTCAAGCTGATATTGACTCTTTCGCTGCGTCATCTACACAAATTGATGATCAACTGAAAGCAGGCAATAACCAGATTGCATTCGATGTTTATAATTTGTCTATGCAGAAGCGTTTTGAACGTTTTCAATATGCATTGTCTTTGCTAGATACAGAGATTAAGTTTGATACCGATGAAAGTATTGAGCTCAATCGTAGTGAAGCTGAGTGGCCAAAAGATATCGCTGAAGTGAATGAGCTTTGGAGAAAACGCGTTAAATACGATGCGTTGAATCTAAAACTTACTGGTAAAGAGTGGCCAGAGATTCAAGAAGTTTTGGAAAAGCGTTACAACAATGCGATGAAGCGTATTACGCAATCGCATAATGAAGATGCTTTCCAGATCTACATGAACGCATTTGCGCGTGAAGTTGATCCTCACACAAGTTACCTTTCTCCAAGAAATGCAGAACAATTCCAATCTGAGATGAACCTATCTCTAGAAGGTATTGGTGCTGTGCTTCAGATGACAGACGACTACACCGTTATTCGCTCTTTAGTTGCTGGTGGCCCTGCGTCAAACAGCAAACAATTGAGTGATGGAGACCGCATTGTTGGTGTTGGTCAAGATGGCGAAGAAATTGTTGATGTTATCGGGTGGCGTTTAGACGATGTAGTACAACTTATTAAAGGCCCTAAAGGGACCAAAGTTAAGCTACAGATCTTGCCAGATGGTAAAGATGCAAAAAGTCACGTTGTCACAATTGTTCGCGATAAGATTCGTTTAGAAGACCGCGCTGTTAAATCAGAAGTGATCGAGAAAGACGGCAAGAAAATTGGTGTATTAGAAGTACCAAGTTTCTACGTTGGCCTTTCTAAAGATACCGATAAACTGATCACCGAGCTTAAAGAGCAAGGTGTTGAAGGTATTATTGTTGATCTGCGAAACAATGGCGGTGGTGCACTGACTGAAGCAACTGAACTCTCTGGTTTGTTTATCAAAGAAGGACCTGTTGTTCAGGTTCGTGATAGCTACGGTCGTGTCAAAGTGAACAGTGATACTGATGGTCAAATCAGTTACCAAGGCCCGTTAACGGTATTGGTGAATCGCTACAGTGCTTCAGCGTCTGAAATCTTTGCAGCAGCGATGCAAGATTATGGCCGTGCAATCATCCTAGGTGAAAACTCTTTCGGTAAAGGTACGGTGCAACAGCATCGCTCTTTGAATCATATTTATGATTTGTTCGATAAAGAGTTAGGCTACGTTCAATACACAATCCAAAAATTCTACCGAATCAATGGTGGTAGTACGCAAAACAAGGGTGTAGTACCTGATATTGCTTACCCAACGCCAATTGATCCTGCAGATACTGGTGAAAGTGTTGAAGACAACGCTCTTCCTTGGGACAGCATCGACAAAGCGAAGTACTCAGTGTTACAGCGTAACGATGAGCAGATCGCAGCGTTGACGGCTAAACACGAAGCTCGTATCGCAACAGACATGGAATTTGGCTTTATCGCGCAAGATATTGAAAAATATAAGGCAGATAAAGACGACAATGACCTTTCTCTGAATGAAAAGGTTCGTCAACAAGAGAGTGATGATGCGGATGCGCTTCGTCTAGAGCGTATTAACCAACGTCAAAAAGCCGCTAAGTTAGAGGCATTTAAAACGTTGGATGATATTCCAAAAGACTACGAAGCCCCGGATGCTTATCTTGATGAATCAGTTGCTATCATGCTGGATATGATCAAGAAATAAACAAAATACCTGTTATAAGGTGATTGTTTAAAGACGTACTATTTGAAAAGCGAGCTTAGGCTCGCTTTTTTTGTACCTGTGTTCTTGCCTCGAATAATGTCATGTTAACGGCATGCTTCCTCGCTTTTTAACTTGCTGCAGAACCACTGTTATTTGATTTTCGGCTGTGAAGTACACTGTAAAAATAACTAAACTTAAGTATTATTTTTCGAGTGATAATGACATTTAAGTTACTTCGCACTTAAAATTTAGTGACTTAGATCATATTTTTTCGCTTTCTATTCATTACGTGCCTAAGCTTAAAGAAAACGAGGGGACGCTTATGAAATGGATTCTACTATTTTTATCTTGTTTAAGTTTTGTGGCTTTTGGGAGCGAGGTCGCTTCGAGTAGCCAACAATCAAAAAGTGATAGTAATCTATCTCATTTTGACCTTCCTTTGCTGCTTGGTGATTGGTATTTGATGAATCCTGATCCTGAGCAAGGCACTGAAAACTTTAGAGCGATCAAGCTCACTCTTGATTCAAACTACTCATTCACTATCGATATCCAAAAGAAAGACTACAGTGTCGATCATTGGGAAGGTTTGTATAACGCCAATGAAGACACGATTATTTTGGGTTTGAATACCTCAGAACCTCAGGTTTACGCGTACAGCAGTAATCACAACATGCTGAATCTTAACGGTGTTATGTTCACCAAGGCCTTGCCAAATGCATTGGCGGGAATCTGGTCCAGTGCCCAACTGTCTGGAAGCGATCTACGTGCGAGTAACATTCAAAAAATGGATTTAGTCCTTCAGCCGGACTTTATATTCATGTTCCGAGTATCAGATGAAGAAGGTGGTGAAGTCATTCGTCGCGGGGTGTATTACACAGAAGGCGATCAACTAGTGTTACTTTATGAGAACGGTGAACACGGCACTCGATATACACTGAACAGCGATGTGTTAACGCTGCAAGGTGAAGAGGGAGATATGTTTGCGGTACTCAATCGCATTCGATAATCGTGAGTTTTAGCAGTAACGGCGTACTCGTTGATAATATTGTGCACAGTTCATTTCTTAGGCGTTCCTGTCTGATTTGATTGATAAAATAGCAAAACATGGAGGCATTTTCTTACAATGCCTCCTTTTTTTAATATTCCCCTTGTTTTATTGGCGCTCAACCTTTAGATATATACAGTTAAAAAATAATTACGTATAACGATCAAAAGGAACCCGTCATGGCACATACACCTCAAGCCAAGTATCGTAAAGATTATCAATCACCATCTCACACGATTTCTGAAATCGATCTTACTTTCGATTTGTACGACTCAGCATCCATTGTTACGGCTGTTTCTAGTGTTAAGCAGGAGAAAGACAGCACGACATTAGTACTTGATGGTGAAGGCTTGAAGTTGGTTTCTGTTTTGGTAGAAGGTAAAGAGTGGACTCAATATGAACAGTCTGAAACTCAACTTACGCTGAATGACCTTCCAAAAGAATTTACTCTAACCATCGTTACCGAAGTTAACCCTGAAGGGAACAGTGCACTTGAAGGCTTGTACAAGTCGGGTGGCGCGTTCTGTACTCAATGTGAAGCTGAAGGTTTCCGCCGTATCACTTACTACATGGATCGCCCAGATGTGTTGGCGAAATTCACTACAACGGTAATTGCAGACAAAGCAGAGAACCCATTCTTATTAAGTAATGGTAACCGTGTAGATGAAGGTGAAGCTGAAAACGGTCGTCATTGGGTGAAGTGGCAAGACCCACATCCAAAACCAGCGTACTTGTTTGCTTTAGTAGCGGGTGACTTTGATGTACTTCGTGACGCATACACTACACAATCGGGTCGTAAAGTTGACCTAGAAATCTTTGTTGATAAAGGCAATCTAGACCGTGCGAGCCACGCGATGGTTTCTTTGATTAACTCAATGAAGTGGGACGAAGAACGTTTCAATCTTGAATACGACTTAGACATCTACATGATCGTAGCCGTTGATTTCTTCAACATGGGTGCGATGGAAAACAAAGGCTTGAACGTATTCAATTCGAAGTTCGTTCTAGCAAACGACCAAACTGCAACGGATACAGATTACCTAGGTATTGAAGCAGTAATCGGCCATGAATATTTCCACAACTGGACAGGTAACCGAGTGACGTGTCGCGATTGGTTCCAGTTAAGTCTGAAAGAAGGCTTAACGGTATTCCGTGACCAAGAATTCTCATCTGATCTTGGTTCTCGCGCAGTAAACCGTATTAACAATGTACGTATCATTCGCGGTCCACAATTTGCAGAAGATGCTAGCCCAATGTCTCATCCAATTCGTCCAGAAAAAGTGATAGAAATGAATAACTTCTATACTTTGACCGTGTACGAAAAGGGCAGTGAAGTGATCCGTATGATCCACACATTGTTGGGCGAAGATGGTTTCCAAAAAGGCATGAAGCTGTACTTCGAACGTCACGATGGTACGGCTGCAACATGTGAAGACTTCGTCGCGGCAATGGAAGATGCGTCGGGCATCGACCTATCTCAGTTCCGTTTATGGTACAGCCAATCTGGTACGCCGACGCTGTCTGTTGAAAGTAAGTACGACGCAGAGAAGAAACAGTACACGTTAACAACTCGCCAAGTAACAGCGCCAACTCATGAGCAAACGGAAAAGCAGGCTCTGCATATTCCTCTTGATATCGAGCTGTACACAGCTGCGGGTGAAGTTGTTGAGTTACAATGTAACGGTAAGCCAGTTCATAATGTATTAGATGTGAAAGAAGCAGAGCAAACGTTCGTGTTTGAAAACGTTTCTGAGCAACCGATCCCATCATTACTTCGTGAATTTTCTGCGCCAGTGAAACTGGAGTACAACTATTCAGATGAAGAACTGATCTTCCTAATGGTAAATGCACGCAATGAGTTCTCTCGTTGGGATGCGGGTCAAATGCTATTAGCGAAGTACATCCGCAGTAACGTTGAGAAGGTTCAACAGGGTCAAGCGTTTGAGCTTTCTGATTCTGTTGTTGATGCATTCCGTGGCGTACTGCTGAGTGATTCACTAGAGCCTGCGTTTATTGCAGAAATGCTTTCTCTACCAAGCCACAATGAAGTATCGGGTTGGTACGAGCGCGTTGATATTGATGCGGTCGCATCGGTTCTTAACTCAATGAAAGTCACACTAGCTGCAGAACTTGAAGACGAGTTAGCGGCGGTTTATCACAGCCACGCACTAACAGAATACACGGTCGATCACGATTCGATTGGTAAGCGTACTCTACGTAAAGTTTGCTTAAGTTACTTAGCTCATACTGGGCAGGGTAATGACTTGGTTGTTGCGATGTATCAACAAGCGAATAACATGACAGATACGATGGCAGCAATGGGCGCGGCAAACAGTGCACAACTACCATGTCGTGAAACCTTGATGGTGGATTACAGTGACAAGTGGAAACACGATGGTCTTGTTATGGATAAGTGGTTTGCATTGCAAGGTACAAACCCAAGTTCAAACGCACTTGAAGTGATCAAAGCGTCGATGTCGCACCAGGCGTTCAGTTTGAAGAACCCGAACCGTACCCGTAACTTGGTCGGTTCATTCTTAAACATGAACCCGGTTCAATTCCACGACAAGTCTGGTCAAGGCTATGCATTTGCTGGCGAGATCTTACGTGAGCTAAACAGCAGCAACCCACAAGTGGCTTCACGTCTGATTGACCCGCTACTTAAGTTCCGTAAGTACGATGATGAACGTCAAGCTCTTATCAAAAAAGAACTAGAGACGTTAAAGAACATGGACAACCTAGCAAAAGACTTGTTTGAGAAAGTGACGAAAGCACTAGAGGCTTAAGTCAGCGCGCATTCAGGTAACTGTTTGCTAATAAGCGGTTTACTAATAAACTGTTTGCTACAACGAAAGGTCGTCAGTGGTAGAGAATATCTGCCACTGATTTTTTGTTTCTGGTTCATCGAATTTTCGATAAGCTAGAGCAGCTTCAAGTTCAGTTTCACCGTCAGACATCTAAAAGTGCCAAAAAACACTGGCACTGTATATTTATACAGGTATCGTATGAATCGCTATATTTTCCAACTTAACATCTCATATCAGCAGTTTTTGGCCAGCTATTCTGGCGCCGCAAGTAAAGTTCAAGTGATAACAACAACAGGTTTACGCTTACAGTTACCTGCAACTCGGTTAAGACCATTTCTTACACAAATAGGGGTTAGAGGGCAGTTTAGGCTGACAACTGACCAAAAAAATAAGTTTATTAAGTTAGAAGCTCTGTAAACCTTGGCGTGCCTAGTGAGTTAAAAGGAATCTTAATCACATAATCAAACATTTCACCTCTTACCACCTCCAAAACAATTAACTATTTTTCAATAATGCTTTTACAATAAATGAATGCATTACCTTTGCTTAACTCGTTAGTAGAAAAGAGCTCAACGGCACGTTTCAAACACCAGATTAAGTGATCCCCCTAATAATAAAATATAATTCTAATTGTGGAGTGTGACTATGACCGCACGTGAAACTGTGGTTCCAGTTTTACTTGAAAAAGTTTACAAGCTGATTCAAGACAAACTTGACCTTGCTCATCGACCTCTCGTAACTCAACTTGCTCAACACTTGTTTAGTAACGTTTCTCACGACGATCTGACTCAGAGAAACGAATCCGATTTATACGGTGCTGTAGTTAGCTTATGGCATCACATCAATGAAAAGAAAGCCGACGAAATCTCTGTACGCGTTTTCAACCCGACGGTAAGTCGTCAAGGTTGGCAGTCTACTCATACTATCGTTGAGATAGTCGTTCCAGACAGCCCATTCCTTGTTGATTCCGTAAAAATGGCACTTACTCGCCTAGACCTTTCTTCTCACCTTATGCTTCATAACCCAACACAAATCTCTCGCTCAGATAAGGGCAGTGTTGTCGGTGTAAGCAATAACGAAGGTGCATTCCAATCGCTTTTCCATATTGAGGTTGACCGTCTTAGCAGTAAAGCTGAAATGACAGCTCTTAAAACGGAGCTACTGGATATCTTTACCGATACTAGCTTAGTTGTGAACGATTGGTTGAAGATGGTAGAACGACTTGAAGAAGTAACCAATCAAGTAGAAAAGCAGAAAGAGAGCATTCCTGTAGATGGCCAACGTTTTGATGAAACGTTGGCGTTTCTTCGTTGGTTAGGTGAACACAACTTTACATTCATGGGTTATAAGGAATATGACCTAGTTTCAGTTAACGGCGACACTGAACTGCAACCGACCAAGGAGCAAGGTCTTGGTTTGTTTGCGAACTCAGATCGTGTACGTAACGTTAAGCTATCTGAGTTTTCTGATTCGGCACGCCTTGAAGCGAAAAAGCCTTATGTGCTTATCGTAACCAAGGGCAACACGGCTTCACGCATTCACCGCCCAGCTTACAACGATTACATTGGTATTAAGAAGTTCGATAAGAACGGTAAGGTCATTGGTGAGCACCGCTTTACTGGTCTTTACACATCTGCCGTTTATAACCAAACCGTTGAAACGATTCCTCTTGTTCGCGAGAAAGTAGAACGTATTTTGGATGCGAGTGGTTACCGTGAAGGTTCATACTCTTACAAAGCGCTGCACAACATTCTTGAAAACTACCCACGTGATGAACTGCTGCAAGCTCGAGAAGAAGAGCTACTAGAAGTCGGTACGGGCGTAGTACAAATGCAAGATCGCGATCTCCTGCGTTTGTTTGTTCGCAAAGACCCGTTTGGTCGTTTCTTTAGCTGCATGGTTTACGTAACAAAAGATCGTTACAACACTGAGCTTCGTCGCCAAACACAGCGCATCTTGAAACAGTACTTTGGTTGTGAAGAAGAGGTTGAAT
This sequence comes from Vibrio sp. 10N.286.51.B11, assembly GCF_041469245.1. NCBI lineage: Bacteria > Pseudomonadati > Pseudomonadota > Gammaproteobacteria > Vibrionales > Vibrionaceae > Vibrio > Vibrio sp. 10N.286.51.B11. The sequence continues at coordinate 43,492 of NZ_JBFRKI010000007.1, forward strand.
TTACAACGTACTTCTCTGAAAGCCCGCTAGCAAGAACGCACTATATTGTTCGTGTTGATAACAACAACATGGATGTGGACGTGAAAACAATTGAGCAAAATTTAATGGAAGTATCGTCTACGTGGGATGACCGTCTGTCTGAATCTATCATTGCAAACTTCGGTGAAAGCAAAGGTCTTCCATTGTCGAAAGAGTACATGCGTGCATTCCCACGTTCGTACAAAGAAGACATGATGCCAGGTTCTGCTGTTGCCGACATTGAACGTTTAGAAGCGCTAAGTGAAGACAACAAACTGGGTATGCTTTTCTACCGTCCTCAAGAAGAAGCGGCAGATTCAAAAGCCGTTCGTTTGAAGTTGTTCTATCACAGCGATGAGCCAATTCACCTTTCTGATGTTATGCCAATGCTTGAAAACTTTGGCCTACGCGTTATCGGTGAATCTCCATATGAAGTGCGTAAAACCAACGGTGTGACCTATTGGATCCTTGATTTCTCTATGCTGCACAAGAGCGATAAGACCATTGATCTTCGTGAAGCTCGCGATCTTTTCCAACAAGCCTTTGCGGCAATCTGGGCGGGTGAGTTAGACAGCGATGGTTTCAACCGCTTAGTACTTGGCGCTGGTCTTTCTGGCCGTGAAATCTCAATCTTACGTGCTTATGCTCGTTACATGCGTCAAGTTGGTTTCCCATTCAGCCAACAATACATTGAAGACACATTGTCTCATTACCCAGAATTAGCGAAAGGGCTAGTGAGCCTATTCGGCAAGCGTTTTAACCCGAAACTGAAGGGCAGCGTAAAAGGCCAACAAGATCTTATTAAGAAGATCACTGAACAGTTGGATCATGTAGAAAGCTTGGATGATGATCGTATCATTCGTCGCTACATGGAAATGATCACTGCAACGCTTCGTACTAACTACTACCAAGTAGACGAGAATAAGCAGTCTAAACCTTGGTTGGCTCTGAAAATGAGACCAAGCGAGATTCCAGATATCCCTGCGCCGGTTCCTGCGTTTGAGATCTTCGTTTACGCACCAGACATTGAAGGTGTGCATTTACGTGGCGGTAAAGTAGCACGCGGTGGTTTACGTTGGTCAGACCGTCAAGAGGACTTCCGTACTGAGATTCTAGGCCTAGTTAAAGCGCAACAAGTTAAGAACACGGTTATCGTACCGGTTGGTGCTAAAGGTGGTTTCGTTTGTAAGCGTCAACACATGATGTCTGGCCGAGACGAGATCTTTGCTGAAGGTCAACGTTGTTACAAGCGCTTCATCCGTGCATTGCTAGACGTTTCAGACAACATCATTGAAGGTGAGGTTATCCCACCTAAGAGCGTTGTTCGTCACGATGAAGATGACCCATACTTGGTTGTTGCAGCCGATAAAGGCACCGCGACATTCTCAGATCTAGCGAACTCAGTAGCTGAAGAGTACAACTTCTGGCTAGGTGATGCGTTTGCATCGGGTGGCTCTAACGGTTACGACCACAAAGCCATGGGTATCACGGCGAAAGGTGGCTGGGAATCGGTTAAACGTCACTTCCGCGAAATGGGTATTAACTGTCAAAGCACAGACTTCACTGCCATTGGTGTGGGTGATATGGCGGGTGACGTATTTGGTAACGGTATGCTGCTATCTAAGCACATTCGCTTGCAAGCTGCGTTTAACCACATGCACATCTTCATTGACCCGAATCCAGAATCAGCATCAAGCTGGGTAGAGCGTGACCGTCTGTTTAATCTGCCTCGTTCAAGTTGGGAAGATTACAATAAAGACCTGATTTCTCAAGGTGGTGGCATCTTCTCTCGCCGAGCGAAGTCTATCTCTTTGACACCTGAAATTCAGAAAATGCTGGGTACCAAGAAAGCATCAATGGCACCAAACGACTTGATCAAAGCGATCTTGTCTATGAAAGTTGATCTACTTTGGAACGGCGGTATTGGTACTTACGTTAAGTCTTCTAGTGAGACTCATACCGATGTGGGTGACCGTGCAAATGACGTGCTACGTATCGATGGCCGTGACCTGAAAGCTAAGGTTGTTGGTGAAGGCGGTAACTTGGGTATGACCCAATTGGGTCGTATTGAATACGCTCTAACGGGCGGTCGAGTTAATACTGACTTTGTCGATAACGTTGGTGGTGTAGATTGCTCGGATAACGAAGTTAACATTAAGATCTTCTTGAATGGCTTGGTGTCTAATGGTGATCTTACCGTTAAGCAACGTAACCAAGTTCTTGAATCTATGGAAGATGAAGTAGGTGAAATCGTACTAGACGACGCTTACTGCCAAGCTGAGTCTATCTCTGTTACTGAGCATCAAGGTGTAGGCTTAGTGAAAGAGCAAATCCGCTTTATCCACACAATGGAAAAAGCCGGGTACTTAGACCGTGGTTTGGAATACATCCCAGATGACGAAACGCTGCTAGAACGTGAGAAGCAGGGCCAAGCACTAACAAGACCAGAGCTATCAGTATTGATCGCTTACGGTAAAATGGTTCTAAAAGAAGATCTTGTGAGTGATGACATTGCGAATGATGAGTTCCATGCTCAACAACTGATGCAATACTTCCCAACAGAGTTACGCCGTAACTACTCTCAGCACATGGATAACCATCCACTTCGTGCAGAGATCATTGCGACTGCGCTTGCTAACCAAATGGTTAACGAGATGGGCTGTAACTTCGTGACTCGCTTGCAAGAAGAGACGGGCGCGAACATTGTTGATATTGCGAATGCTTACGCGGCATCACGTGAAATCTACGGCCTGGGTAAGGTATTGAAGAGCATCCGTGAACTGGACAACATCTCAAGTTCTGAAGCTCAATACGAATTGCTTTACCATGTACGTCGTACGCTTCGTCGTCTAGCACGCTGGTTGCTAAGAAACCGTACCGGTAAACAGTCAGTGAATGCATTGATTGAGCTTTACCAAGGTGATGTCGTCGCAATTACTGAGAAGCTGGATGAAAACCTAGTGGCTTCAGAAGTAGAAGAGCATCAAGCAATGGCTCAAGTATGGATTGACCAAGGTGTAAACGCTGAGCTGGCTAATTCAGTGGCTCGTTTGTCTAGCCTGTACTCAGCACTGGATATATCTACAGTGGCTCGTGAAACAGGTAAAACAGTACAGCAAGCGTCTAAGCTTTACTTCAACCTAGGCGACCGTTTGTCACTGCACTGGTTCTTGAAGCAAATCAATGGCCAAGCTATAGACAACAACTGGCAAGCACTGGCGCGTGCAGCATTCAGAGAAGATCTGGATTGGCAGCAACGCCAGTTAACTGGTCAAGTACTTAACTGTGGTTGTGCTTCAGATATCGATGTGATTAAAGCGCTTGATGACTGGATGGAAAGTAACTCTGTTTCTCTACATCGTTGGGAAAGCATCCTAAACGAATTCAAAGTAGGTTCTGTTCATGAGTTTGCTAAGTTCTCAGTAGCACTGCGTGAATTAATGCTGTTGAATCTAAACTGCATGTCAAAAGACTAGTTACTAGATAAGACGAAAAAGTATAAGGGCAGGCCAAAAGGTCTGCCTTTTTCGTTTCGGTAAAGTGGAAACAATAGGCCTAACGACTTTTGAAGAACAAACTTCGACGCAAACGTTGTTTGTTGTTAAGTGACCTGATGGCTGTACTAAGGTTGAGATTAGAAATGGCTTAATAACTTGAAGAAACGATAACGTTTGCTTAATAATGAACCTCATTCGTTAGCAAACTTGATTATCTTACCCTTACAGACAGTAATAGATTGAATAGTTGGGTAAATAAGTAAATAATAGCGCCCCGTTTACACGGGGCTTTTTTCTATCGGAGGCACAATGCTTTACCGTCTAGCCAGAACTGGCTTTTTCCAACTTGATGCCGAAAAGGCACATGATCTTGCAATTCAAAATTTCAAGCGCTTCACAGGCACACCTATTGATCTTTTGTATCGCCAACAATTACCTCACCGACCTGTAGAGTGCATGGGTCTTACTTTTAAAAACCCAGTTGGCCTTGCTGCTGGCCTAGATAAAAACGGCGAATGTATTGATGCATTTGGCGCAATGGGTTTTGGTTTCGTAGAAGTAGGAACAGTGACTCCACGTCCGCAAGCGGGTAACGACAAACCTCGTTTATTCCGTCTTGTTGAAGCTGAAGGTATCATCAACCGCATGGGTTTTAACAACCTAGGCGTCGACAACCTTGTTGAGAATGTTAAGAAGTCGAACTACGATGGCATCTTAGGCATTAACATTGGTAAGAATAAAGACACACCAATTGAAAAGGGCGCTGAAGATTACTTGATCTGTATGGAGAAGGTATATCAATACGCTGGTTACATTGCTGTGAACATCTCTTCACCAAACACTCCAGGACTTCGTTCTCTACAATACGGCGAAGCTCTAGACGATCTATTGTCTGAACTTAAAACGAAACAATCTGAACTGGAAGAGAAGCATGGTAAATATGTTCCTCTTGCTCTTAAGATTGCTCCGGATCTAAGCGACGACGAAATTCGCCAAATTTGTGAATCATTGATCAAAAATAAGATCGATGGTGTGATCGCAACAAACACAACATTGGATCGTTCAATCGTTGAAGGTATGAAACATTGTGATGAAGCGGGTGGCCTAAGTGGACGTCCTGTTCAATCTCGTAGTACTGAAGTAGTTCGTAAACTTCACGAAGAGCTGGGTGACAAACTGCCGATCATTGGAGTAGGTGGTGTTGACTCGTATGTTGCTGCAAAAGAGAAAATGATGGCAGGCGCTAAGCTTGTACAAGTTTACTCTGGTTTCATTTACAAAGGTCCAGGCCTTGTAGGTGACATCGTTAAAAATCTTTAAACGGCAAGACGCTTTTATTTCTGAAAAGCGACAATCTGGCATCGTCTTAATAAAAGAGACACTGTAACTCACTGAGTTGTAGAGAAAAGCGACAAGAAAGAGGAATTCATTTCCTCTTTTTTTTTGCCTATTGCTCAGTAAAATTACTGTAATTGAAGGTAATTTTGCGTTTTACCTAATGGAATGGTTCAACAGTGTGAGACGAAATGATGCTTAAACCTAGCGATACATGGAGTTGGTATTACGATGAGCAGCAATGTTCATTAATGCTAAACCTCGGAGAGGATATGATTTTCAAAACGAATCTGGTCCGCAATAAGCTGGTGGACTGCGCGTTTCGAGATAATGAATTCACCGTTGATGACGCATCTTCATACCAAACCTTCAAAGAACAAATTTCTGGCTTAGAACTGTCTGAGCCTCGTCAAGCTGAATTAGCACTCTATTGTGTGGCAGCAAAGCGTTTCCATAAGCCTGTACAGCCTAAGAGTTGGTTCTTCGACTCACAAGGTACTGGCCATGAAAATCCTCAAGAAGGGGATATTGTACAAATGAATAACGAGCATAGCTTAGGGTATTTCATTGTATTAGAAGTGGGAGAGTGTGCGAGCCTATGTGCATTTGTTGACCTAGAAGAGTTCCTGTTAACGCCTTCAAAAGGACTGCGATTTGGAGACTCAATCAAGGTGATGCACGATAGAATGGTAGACGCGAACGCTATCCTTCATCAGACACACATAGCGATGGTAGGTTAACCTCTAATCTAGCACATCATTTCAACCACGCATCGCAGCACACAAACGTATAAACCTTCCTCAGAATCGGCTCATTAGCCGATTTTTTTGTGCCTAAAAAACCTCATCCTGATAAATACATCACGGCTTAACCATTTAAATAGTGAACTTACGACTATTTTTTCACCTTAATTTCTGCCCGTTTTCATCGCCAGAAGAGTAAATCTACCGTCTTTATTCCCTGTTTTTGGTCTTTTGTAGTTAAATTTCATCCATAAATCTCATTTGGTATATACCAGTTTTGAGGTGAATATAAATTCACATTGCTACTTTGGTCAATAAGTGGTCAGAAATGAAGTTGGTTTGATAGGTCTTATGTTCTAAGGGGATGTGGGTAAGCGATCGCTTCAAGACTGTGCATTTGCTAGCCAGTTAGTCGAAAGATTCAATGAAAAGACGTGTTTAGTGTGATGCTCTAGTTACAAATTCAGGTATAATCGAACTCATTTTTATCAATAAAAGAACACTATGAATCAATATCTAGCGGTTACCTCAAACGGCCTTGAGAATTTATTAGTTGAAGAACTAACCCAACTAGGGATTACAAACGCAAAACCTGTTCAAGCAGGTGTTAAATTCAAAGCGACCAATGAGCAAATTTATCGTTGTTGTTTGTGGAGCCGTTTGGCTTCTCGATTTGTACGTGTCCTTTCTGAATTCACTTGTATGGACGACATGGATTTGTACCTATCAACCACTGCGGTTAACTGGGTAAATCAATTCCATAGCTCTAAGCGTTTTGTTGTTGACTTCAATGGTACGAACAACGAAATCCGTAATAGCCAATACGGTGCGATGAAAGTAAAAGATGCCGTTGTTGATTGCTTTGAGAAGAAGTCTTTACCTCGTCCTTCTATTAGCAAAGAGAACCCAGACATTCGTATCCACGTTCGTTTACACCGTGATAAAGCGATTCTTGGTGTTGATATGGTAGGTAGCGGTCTTCACCAACGTGGTTACCGTCCTGAATCAGGTCGAGCACCACTACGTGAAACTCTTGCTGCCGCGATTCTTCTTCGTAGTGGTTGGGACGCAACTAAGCCTTTCCTAGATCCAATGTGTGGTTCAGGTACGTTAGTGATTGAAGCGGCGATGATGGCTGCAAACATGGCTCCAGGTGTTAAACGTCAGAAGTGGTGTTTTGAATCACTAGAAGATTTCGAACCAGAGCTATGGGCTGAAGTGAAAGCTGAAGCGAACGTTCAAGGTCGTCGTGGTGTTAAGAAAGTGGAATGTAAGTTCTATGGCTACGACAATGATGAACGTATGATCAAAACTGCGCGTGACAATGCTCGTCGTGCCGGTGTTGAAGAGTTGATTGAATTCGAAGTAGGCGATGCTGCAAAGCTTAAGCGTCCTACAGAGTTTACTGATGGTGTGATTGTTTCTAACCCGCCTTACGGTGAACGTCTTGGTACCGAGCCGGGTCTTATTGCACTTTACACAGCATTCGGTGCACAGCTCAAAGCTGAATTTGGTGGCTGTAACGCATCTATCTTCTCTAGCTCAGACGAGCTACTAAGCTGCTTACGCATGCGTGCAGACAAACAGTTCAAATTGAATAACGGTGCGTTACCGTGTCACCAAAAGAACTACTCAATTTCAGATCGTCCGATGTCAGAACGTCCAACGGGCGAGCAAGAACAGTTAATTGCTCCTGACTTCGCAAACCGTCTTAAAAAGAACATCGGTAAAATTGGCAAGTGGGCTAAGAAAGAGCAATTAGATTGTTACCGTATCTACGATGCGGACTTACCAGAATACAATGTAGCGATTGATGTATACCCAGGTCATCTTGTGATTCAAGAATACGCAGCGCCTAAAGATGTACCGGAAGAGAAGGCTAAACGTCGCTTAACCGATATCATCCGTGCTTCTATTCAAGTAACAGGCGTAGAAGCAAACAACGTTGTGCTTAAAGTTCGTCAGAAACAGAAAGGCCGTTCTCAATACCAGAAATTGGCTCAAGACTCATCGAACTTAGAAGTGAACGAGTATGGCGTTAAGCTGATTGTTAATCTTCATGATTACCTAGATACCGGGTTGTTCCTAGATCATAAGATCACTCGTCGTCGTATCGGTGAGATGGCCGCAGGTAAGGATTTCCTAAACTTGTTTGCTTATACAGGAAGTGCATCTGTTCATGCTGCTGTGGGTGGTGCTCGTTCTACAACTACTGTTGATATGTCTAATACCTACCTAGAGTGGGCGAAAGAGAACATGGAGCTTAACGGTCGTGTTGGTCGTCAACATCAGTTTGTTCAAGCTGACTGTCTACAATGGCTAGCTAAAGAGCAGGGTTCTTATGATCTGATCTTTATCGATCCACCTACGTTCTCTAACTCAAAGCGTATGGATCAATCTTTCGATGTTCAACGTGATCACATTCAGCTGATGGAAAACCTTAAACGTCTTCTTCGTGAAGAAGGCACGATTGTGTTCTCTAACAACAAGCGTCACTTCAAAATGGACTTGGAAGCTCTAGATGAGTTAGGTCTTAAGGCTCAGAATATCTCAGCGAAGACACTTCCATTGGACTTCTCTCGCAATAAGCACATTCATAACTGCTGGTTGATTACACATAAGTAGTTAAGAGATCGTATAAGGATATATAGTGCTGACTCTCTACAGTACAGAAGGGTGCCATCTATGTGAGATGGCATTCCAACTCACGGAACAGTTAAACATTAGCCATCACGTCAACGTTGTTGACATTGCATTTGATGATGAGCTCTTTTCCCGTTACGGGGTCACTATTCCGGTGCTCAAATTTGAAAGCTCTGACCTTTCTCAAAGCTCAGAGCTTAACTGGCCATTTGGCTTGTTAGAACTTAATGATTGGTTAAAGAAGAATGGCATTACTTACAATTCATAATGGGCAATTAGCGTTTGGCGATCACCCGTTATTAGATCGTGCGGACTTCGCACTGCAAGAAAACGAACGTGTGTGTTTAGTAGGGCGCAATGGCGCTGGTAAGTCTACGTTGATGAAAATCCTGTCTGGGAACATCATCATGGACGACGGCAAGATGCAAATCACACAAGATGTGGTTGTGTCGCGCCTTGAGCAAGATCCACCGCGCAATGAGCAAGGTACCGTTTATGATTACGTTGCTGGTGGCCTAGCTGAAATCGGTGAACAGCTGAAGATCTATCATGATCTTCTGGATCTCATCGGTACTGACCCTAGTGAAAAGAACCTAAATCGTCTTACTCGTGTTCAAGAGCAATTGGATCATGCGAATGCATGGCGCTTTGAAGATCGCGTAAGCAACGTATTGGCGGCGCTTAAGCTAACTGCAGAAACCAAACTGACGGATTTGTCTGGTGGTTGGCAACGTAAAGCAGCACTTGCTCGTGCGCTTGTATGTGACCCTGACGTGCTTCTACTTGACGAACCGACTAACCACTTAGATGTTGCGACCATTGAATGGTTAGAGGGCTTCCTGAAAGACTTCCGCGGTTCAATCATCTTTATCTCGCATGACCGTGCGTTCATTAAATCGATGGCAACACGTATTGTCGATCTTGATCGCGGTAAATTGAGCTCTTTCCCGGGCGATTACGAAAATTACCTTGTTGAGAAAGAAGAGGCGCTTCGTGTTGAAGAAATGCAAAACGCTGAATTCGATAAGAAGCTTGCTCAAGAGGAAGTTTGGATTCGTCAGGGTATTAAAGCTCGTCGTACTCGTAACGAAGGCCGTGTACGTGCGCTTAAGAAGCTACGTGAAGAACGTTTGAACCGTCGTGAAGTGCAGGGCAAAGCGATTATCCAAATCGACGATGGCCAGCGTTCAGGCAAGATTGTATTTGAAGCTGAGAATCTTAACTTTGGCTTTGAAGGCAAAGAAATTGTTAAGGACTTCAGCTTCAACATCATGCGTGGCGATCGTATCGCTCTGATTGGTCCTAACGGTTGTGGTAAGAGTACGGTACTTAAGCTGCTTCTTGACCAGCTTAAGCCTGATTCAGGTCGTTTGCATTGTGGTACTAAGCTTGAAGTCGCTTACTTTGACCAATACCGCGAAATTCTAGACCCTGAGAAGTCTGTAATTGATAACCTCGCGGATGGTAAGCAAGAAGTGACCGTAGGTGGCCGTGAGCGTCATGCTCTAAGCTACTTACAAGATTTCTTATTCTCTCCAAAACGTGCTCGCACTCCTGTTAAAGCACTATCTGGTGGTGAGAAAAACCGTCTGTTATTGGCGCGTATTTTCCTTAAGTCGAACAACTTGTTGATTCTCGATGAGCCAACCAACGATCTAGATATCGAAACTTTGGAACTTTTAGAAGATTTGCTTGCCAACTATCAGGGTACGCTGCTTTTAGTGAGTCACGATCGTCAGTTTGTTGATAACACAGTGATGACAAGTTGGATCTTTGAGGGTAATGGCGTTATTGAAGAATTTGTTGGTGGTTACCACGATGCTCAGCAGCAAAGAAAGCAAGCATTAGAGTACCGACAGGTTGAAAAGCCATCAAAGCCTGAGAAAGTAGTTGAGGAAACTCCCAAAACTGCGCCAGTTAAGGCTAAACCTAAGAAGTTATCGTATAAGCTACAACGAGAACTAGAAGCGCTACCAATGCGTTTGGAAGAATTGGAAACTCAAATTGAAACTCTTCAGGAAGAAGTCAACGATCCAAGCTTCTTTTCAAAATCTGTAGAGCAGACACAACCAGTATTAGATAAGCTATCTGCAGCAGAGCAGGAGCTTGAAGTTGCTTTTGAGCGCTGGGAAGAGCTCGAGGCACTACAACAGGAAAGTTAAGAAGTAATAATGACTTGTACTAAATTCAAATTAACAACTGTTGCAGCCCTAGTTTTGGCTGCAACTAATGCCAACGCTGCGCTTTACAAGGTAGTTGAAGTAACGCCTTCAATTACTGGTGCGTCAGAGATATTTGGTGTCGCGATTCAGCCTGGTGTTGCAAAGGATGCTGGTGGTGTAGTACTTGCGAAAGGGTGTTTTGCGTCAAATGCGGAAAATTGTGGTGACAGCTCATTTAAACTCGCCGGCGAAACACGCGATACTGTTGAAGCTGTTAGCTATCGTGAAGAAGTACCATTCGCGATGGACGCTCCGTTTCAATATATTCAAGAGTTTGATGATTTTGAAAACTACTGCTATCGAGAGCTAAGATATTCTACTTGTGAGAGTTGGGCTCAAAATCGTTGGAATGATACGTGGAGCAAGGAAAGAAATGACCTTACGTACGTTAATGCGAGAGCATTCGTTGAAGGTGGGGAGACATTTGAAAACCGTAATACGGTAATCAATTCTTTAGATGACGATGCTAAACCTGTTGGGGTTAAATCTGAAGGTGGTATCCGTAATAATGCGTTGTTTACGACGACAGCTGCGCCTACTGGCACTTCAGAAACTCGAGCATGGAAAGCGATAACTGCAAGCAACGGTACTGTTTATAATGTAGGTAGCGTATCTGAGGAGTTTGAGCCGACAGATACTTCTAAACCAGATAAGGCGTTTGCTTCTAAAGCTGCCATTTGGGACGCCTCTTACACTAAGAAACTTGATTGGGGAAATAGTGTTTCTGCTAGAGAAGATCAGTATTTTTCACAGGGCAGCATGAGAGGGATAACAGAAGTAAACAATCATTTCTATGGCGTTGGTTATAATACAGTTAACGGAAATGGTGATTTGCGTGATATGAATGCGAACATTTTTGTTAGTAGCCAGATTGATTTTACGAACGATGTCGATTTATCGACCGTAACCTGGGATAACAAGTTTATCAGCGGTGCAGAGGTTAAGTCTGGTTCATCTAACGATGATGCGAGATACAGTAACTCCGTTGCTACTGACATCAACGATAACTTGTTTGCTGTGGGTTATTCTAAGCGTAATGGTTATGTACCAGAGAGCGGTAGTGCAGGTAACAAGATTTTCGTTGTTACGGATGCATCTGCAGTGACTCCGACGGCAACATACCTGTCTGGTGGTATCTTCTTTGGTGGCTCAAGTGGTGAAGCTAAAGCCGTTAACAACTTCAATGAGTTTGTCGGTCAAATAGATGCAGAAACCACTCGTGAGGTTGATGGTAGTGAGCGTAGACATAGAGGCTTTATCTACCCATACAATGTCGACTCCTCGAAAGATGAGCGTCGTGTAGACATCTTTAATGGCCAAGCTTGGTGGTTAGATGATCTAACAAATGACGGCAACGCGTCTAGTCACAATAACCAATTTAGAATCATTGATGCGACGGATATCAATGATGCTGGCGTGATTTCAGCAACGGCTATCAAATGTACAGTCGACGGTAATGATAAGCCTTATGACACAACATCACACAACTCATACTGTGGTGGTGCCTCATCTAACGCAGTCGAAAAGGTTGTAGCTGTTAAGCTTATCCCAATCAAGGGAGCAAGGTATGACACTGGCTCTGACATTGATAGCGTAGTAACTCGTAGCACCGACACCGAGAAAGTTGAGCGCCAAGGTGGTAGCCTAGGTTGGTTAACTTTGACTGTGCTTGGTCTATTAGGGTTCCGCAGAAAATTTAAATAATTTTATCTCCTGAGCCCGAGTTCACAATTCTGAACTCGGGCTTTTTTTCGCCTTGAGAAAAGTGAAAATTTGACCGATTCTTAAAGTTGGAGTCACAAAAACTCCGTAAAGTTGTAATCATTGTATGTTAGTAAATGGAACACCCGTATGAGGACTGCACTATGAAGAGACAAAAGCGTGATCGACTAGAACGAGCACAATCTCAAGGCTACAAGGCTGGTTTAAATGGACGGTCGCAAGAAGCTTGCCCATATAGCCAAATGGATTCTCGGTCTTATTGGTTAGGTGGATGGCGTGACGCCAAAGATGACAAGCAATCAGGTCTCTATAAGTAGATAGGGCGTAAAGAATTCAAGGTCAGGGCTCCATTGTCTGTTGATTACAACGGCTGGAGCCTTGTTAGTTTCAGAACAACACAAAGACTCCCAGAGCTATGTAGCATTCTAGTTTCGCTATCATAAGCGTATCGCTGGTGGATTTATCCTGTTTCAAGCTTAATACGGGATACCTTAATGCACTATAACTAAATTTATTGGAACAAAAATAAAACAGCCATGGGCTGCTTTACTAAAAATCTAACTATTAGATTAGAATGCTGACGTATCTTGGAAAAGGCCAACTTTCAAATCTTTAGCAACGTAGATCTCTTTACCATCAACAAGTACGCGACCATCCGCAAGGCCCATAACTAGACGACGGTTAACAACACGCTTCATGTGGATCTCGTAAGTTACTTTTTTCGCTGTAGGCAGAATTTGACCAGTGAATTTCACTTCGCCAACCCCTAGAGCACGACCTTTACCTTCGCCGCCAACCCAACCAAGGTAGAAACCAACCAGCTGCCACATTGCGTCAAGGCCTAGACAACCAGGCATTACAGGGTCACCTGGGAAGTGACAATCGAAGAACCATAGGTCAGGAGTAATATCCAGCTCAGCAAGAACTAAACCTTTACCGTAATCACCTTCAGTTTCAGACATCTTAGTGATGCGATCCATCATTAGCATGTTCGGTGCTGGTAGTTGAGGGCCTTGTGGCCATAGTTCGCCTTGGCTTGATGCTAGAAGCTCTTCGCGAGTGTAAGAATCACGTTTGTTTTGCATTATCAATTACTCCGATTTTTGATAGGTGCATATTAGTGAACAGGTGTACGCTAAACAAGTCCGATCAGTACTAGACAAACCAGTTTTTAATGCGTCCAACGATTCCAATAGGGTGCTCATGTCTTTCAAAGTTTTCAATACGTTCCGCGATTTTACTCAGAACGCTTTCTTGTTCATCGTCTCTAAATGGCTTGTTCATAATGAGAGGAATTGCTTCGTCTACATTAGACACAGACCAAATATGGAATTCTTCATTCTTAATGCTTTCAATAAGGTCAGGCTTTAGTGCAAGATGCCTTAAGTTCGATCTTGGAAGGATCACACCTTGTTCGCCTGTTAAGCCGTTGTGCTTACACACATGGTAGAAGCCTTCGATTTTCTCGTTTAGCCCGCCAACAGCTTGCACACGTCCAAATTGGTCAACTGCACCTGTAACCGCAATTTGTTGATTGATAGGGTATTCAGACAAAGCACTAACCAGAGAACACAACTCCGCAAGAGAAGCACTATCGCCATCTACTTCGCAGTAAGACTGCTCAAATACTACGGAAGCTGCGTATGGTAATGGATCTTCAAGGTTTAGTGCGCTGCTCACAAATGCTTGCATGATCATCATGCCTTTAGCATGAAGATTACCACCCAGCTCGGCTTTGCGCTCAACATCGGCAATATCACCATCACCAAAGTGAATAACACAGGAAATTCGTGCAGGTTCACCATACGATATTGGGTGTCCCGGTACATCGATGACCGTCAATCCATTAACTTGACCAACTTGTTCACCTTCAGTTTCGATAATGACTTGGCCATCACGAATATCATCAAGGGCGCGTTCTGGTAGATAAGATTCACGGTTGTATTTGTGCTGTTGAGCTTGCTGGATATGGTGAATATCAATCTCACCATTGTCGGCTTCAATCAAAGCTTCGTTCAATAACGCGTTGTGCCAAATAGGGCACAGTGGGATATAGCTTTGATCTTCGGTTTCTCTTGCTCCGGCAGTAAGAATGCCAGTCAACGCTTGTTGCGTGATGTTTGGTAATTCATAGCGTTGTTGAAGCCACTTAAGGTAACCAAGATATTGAGTCAGGGTGTCTTCTGAGAGCTTAATGTCCTGTTCAATTTCGCTGAATAGGCAAAAACCGGTTTGAATATCGCTGTCTAGGTAATCAAGGTCACCTAGTTGAGCTCTGTCTCCAACTACAATTAACTTAATATTGTAAGTAAGAGGTAAGGTTGGCGACTGATTCAAGTGTTCAGGGTTACTGCTGATAGGCTCTACAGCTTCACCAAGCAGCGCAGATTTAAGCAGTAACCAGCTTCCTGGGTTTGCCAAGATCAGGTTTGCTGAAACGATCAGATAACCGTTGTTTGCTCTAGCCAGTAGGCCAGGTTTTGTCGCAATAACCTTACCGTCTTTCGATTGAACTTGGTCAAATAGAGAGGCAGCATTTAAAGACTCAGTTTTGATAACCGGCAGAGTGTGATCATCTAAAGCAGTGACTAGAGATTCAACAATCATTTGACGATAGATTGAATTGTCCGGAGCATTTACCAGTAAAACGCGCGAAAGGTTAGACAAGCGAACAAAGCGGGTTAGCGCATCTTTGAATCTATGTTGAATATCTGAAAACGGGAAAGGCGAGATGTCAGGGAATTGCTCTAATTGAGCGCTATATTCGTCGTACTGAGGCGTAACATGTCGCCAATCTACTTGAGTCATTTAAGTTTCTGATTATGATAATGAGGTAGGGAGTATATAGAAAAACCGATCTCGCTTGTAGCTCTATGTGGTAGTTACTAATCACTAAGCTAATATAAGTATGATCTTGGTCTATTCTTTCAAGACAATAATTGTGAAATAACCCATTCTGGGTTACGCTGTCACTAGGATTAACTCTCGAGATTAGACATGAAATATCAGCAACTTGAAAACTTGGAATGTGGTTGGAAATGGAACTATCTGGTCAAAAAGTGGAAAGAAGGTGAATCGATTACTTGCCATATTGATTCAAGTGAAGCTGACGTTGCTGTTCAAGCCTTATTGAAGCTGGAACACCAGCCTACGGGTGTTCTTGAGTGGATCTCTAACAACATGTCTCCTGAGCTCGATAACAAGCTTAAACAAGCGATCAGAGCTAAGCGAAAACGCCACTTCAATGCTGAACAAGTTCATACAAAGAAGAAATCAATCGACCTTGATTACCGTGTATGGGAAAAGCTATCTCAACGTGCGAACGAGCTAGGTTGTACGCTCTCAGATGCCATCGAGTATTTGGTTAGCGAAGCGTCTCGTAGTGAGCAGGCCAGCAAGACGGTGACTAGCCTCAAAGAAGACTTAAGCAAGCTCCTTTCTGACGATAAATAACCATCAACAGTAGTGGTGACATTATGATGTACGTAATCTTAATCGGTGCGGTATTAGTTTTTTGGTTAGTAGCAGTCGATCGACCGGTATTGAAAATTAAATTTAGCGACGGGGCGATCGAACAAGTTAAAGGGCATCTTCCACCGAGCTTTAAGCACAACCTTCAAGAGATTGGTCATAACAATACCTTTAAAGGCGAGCTAAAAGTGTATGCAAAACGTTCTGGTTACAATCTCAAGTTCACTAAAGATGTTCCTAAAAACGTACAGCAACGTATTCGTAACGTGTTCCCGCATAATGGTTTTAAGTCTAAAGGCTCAAAGAAAGCGTAATCGTTGAGAGTTACGCGTTAGCTGGTCAATCCTCATACTAAGTTAATCCTTCATTTCTCTTAAATCTCCGCATACTGTTCTCACCCTCAACAAAGAGAGAGCAGTATGAGATATCTAGTATTACTATTATGTTTTTTATCCCCAGTCGCTTTTCCCGACGATGCATTGGTTAATCCTGTAGCTAAAAAGATAAAAGTCACCGTCATGAAAGGGCTCAACAAGAGTAATGTTGATTTCGAGGGTTATTGCGATCTGATGATTGAGATGAAGCACTCTAAAGGTTATGCAAGAATCAAAAAGGTGAGAACGTCTGGAGATAGTAAAGTTTGCAAGCAGGCGAAAAAACACCTACCGACGAAGAAAAGGTTCAAATACAGCTTTCCAGAAAAGTATATCCGGCTACATATCACACACTAGCCACTCTCAATGCACTATAACTAAATATCCTTAATTTTATTGAAACAATTTCGTGAACCAATCTCTAATTTCTATTAATATTAGTTTTGTTATAAAGGCAGGATATGCCGATACAAGAGCATTTACGGCAAAGGAAAGTCACGGTTGTTGTTAGCAAATAAAAGTTATACCCCTGAAGTAGTTGAGATCTCAAGGAAGGTCTCAATCAATGTTGAAGCTCGCTTTAATCGATGGTTAATCTCACCTGAATATAAGCTCGCACAATCTACAGTAGACACGTTACTAAGTTTGGAAAATAGGTATTGTGATAGTGTCATATTTGATGAATCTGACCGCATATCTCACAATCAACGTATTTTATTGCGCTGCGAGCAGGATAGAGTCAATGCTCATCGTGAAAAAGTCGACGCGAAGCAACAAACCTTACGATACGTTATCGATGATGTCAGCAATGCCGCTTCTGCGCTAATGCTTGAGAAGCTTCAAGGTACCTTAATAAGTTCGTTGTTTTCAGACTTACCCGATTACAATCAGTTCGCTAGTGTTGCGTATTCGCCATCTTTAAACTTTTCCAAACTCCATGAAATATCCGCGAAAAGTAGGCCATTGAGCTCAAGTTTAATCGAGTTTGTTTCCAATCAAGAGTTTGCAGATAAATATGGAAAGAAATCTAAGGTAATTCTCGATCCAAAAGTTGCAGCACGACAAATAGGAATAGAAAATTGTCGTTTATTGTTCCCATTGTTAATGAGTCAACAGCTGATTAAGTGGAATGATGGCAACATTAAACACATCACACCTAAGGTTTGGCAACACTTGGTCGTGACGTCAAATGCGACTCGAATTCGACTTCAAGAAACGTCGGTTAAAGATCCTAACGTAGGCATTTTACTTGGTGTGTTGAGAGTTCTGCCTTTGTTTTTAATTTGTAACCACTTTTCTTCAACGTTTGAAGACGCATTGGTAAAAACGATGCTTGGTTATCGTGAAGCAAGTGACAAGCATGACGAATATTATGCTTGTACTGAGGTGATGCCAAACACACAGTTTCTTGAATCAATGGTCGAGCAGCTAGAGCTTAAGCTACTAAAAAACCTCGTTGAATTTATAGATTGGAGCCCTGGAAATCAGTTCATCAAGAGGGCACTTCTAGAGGAAGTGAATGACATTCCAGTACTTGAGCGAACGGTTTATGGTGCAGCTTTGGCTCAAGGTAGAAAATATTCTGTTTTCGAGGCGTTAGATAATAGTGAACTATTTAACGTTAAGCACCGACCTTATTGGTTTTCAACTGTTCAAATGTCTATCGCGACGATTGAGCAGATGCAAGATAAAGGATTGGGAAAGCTTACGGTGAACATGTAATAAAAAGAGAGAGTCTCATTAATGTCGCTCTCTTTTTTGTTGCGCTGTAACTTTATGTGAATGTCTTGTTTTGGCGCTAAACAGTAGGATTACACTCTACTTAACTGACCACTTCGAAGGTAAACGACTCTTGCTTTGCTATTGCGTGTTTAACAGGGATACCAAGGCGCTGGCAAGTCATCAGAACTTTCAATTTCCTGTCGGCAGGAGCGTGCTCTGACAGAATCACCGAGCTTAGGCACTCTCTATTAAGGTAGAGTTTATTTCCGATCATCTCGTCATCAGGTAATACCCAGCGGTATTCCTTTTCATAACGCCAATTAGAATGCTTAATTTTGAATATCTCAGCTCCCAGTCTTGATGTTTGTAAACCTCTTAGCGATGCCGGGCGGAACATATTCGGTTCGTCTTCATACTGGACTTCAAAACAGTTGAGATTGGCCTCGCCGTTATAGCAGTTGAGATCATACTCGATACACATGCCTTTAAAGTTGTCACCATACTGCGACCATAGTATTGGGTGGTCGTTCGACTGAGAGAAACACATGATCTTAAAGTTTTGTTGAAGCTCTTTGTTGAATGCGTGGTTAGATTCAAAAGGGTTATTAAAAGTTTTAGCGTAATCAAACCACAACGAACACTCGGAAATAGATTGTATGTTTCTGTCGTGGAGCGATCTGAACTTATAAAGTTTAGGCAACATATCAAACACCTAGTTTACAAAATTGCCTGATGTTAACACTTTAATTTACTTTTAAGGATTGAATGCATAGCATTTGATTGCTTAATCACCAAATTTATTCGTATAACTGTTTGATAGATAAAAATTTAAACACGAAATAGTAGCCTGTTAAAGTGGTTTATTTTGCGTTAGGGCAAAGCTTTCAAGTTGTAACTTTTTACAGAAGATACAACGTAACTTTATTTATGGTTGAATTGTCTTGTCAAAGTAGAGGTCGAGTAGGGAAATAGGTGATCAAAATTAAAGCCGAGCTTTAAAAGGACGGCTTTAGTAGTATTGAGCCTACGAGTGAATCAAGTTTAGAAGTGGTACCTTGCACCTAGGTAAGCGGTTTGAGGTGACACATCGATGGATTCAATTTCAACGTTTGCATAGCGGTAACCAATATGGATATCGATGTTGTCTGTTACCATCGCACCAAGCTCAGCACCAACTTGGTAGGCTGCTTCAGACTTAGAGTCTGATACTCCAAAAGCTTTCGCTTCCATATCCATAGAGCCAACACCGGCTAATAAAGATACATACAGATCTAATACGTCACCTTCAACAATAAACTTTGGTTTAATGTTTACGAAGAAAGCATGGCCTTCAATATCCATTAAGTCGTTATAGCTAACTTTTCCGATTTTTCGGTACTCGGCTTCTAGCCCCAGTTTGACGACATCATGTGTATTGAATTCGTAGCCTCCAACCAAGTTATAGCTAAAGTCTGATAGATCAGATGAATCTTCAATGGCGCTGCCACGATATTCTAATTCAGTTTCATTATAAAAGCCGATATCAACACCAGCATAAAAATGACCATGCTCTCTAGGTGAGTTTTCGTTTTCACTAGCAAGCGCCTGCGAGCTGATGCCAAAAAAAGCGGTGAATAGCGCTAGGGCGATTGTACTGATTTTCATGTAAAGCCTTCTAAGATAATAAGTTATTCTGTTCCAGAATATGTTAACAAACAAAAGATACTCTAACTAATTGAGAACTAGCCTAAAGATCTGATTTTAAAGACTTGTTGGTAATAGAAGTGTCATTATCGCAGTTATGAGACAAGTTAATATAGTCCAGACAGAGGTTAATAGAATTTATGTTGCACTGTAACTTACGATTAGCCAAGTCGTTTATAGAAGTTCGTTTTGGATGGCAACGCAGTTTGGTAACAATGACCGTTGGGCATCAGAAAATTCAAAGTTAGTGGTTTGAAAAACGAGTACGGATGTTACTGATGACGTTGATAGTTGATTCAATTTGGTGAAGAACAAGCCAACATAGGTAAACAAGACTAGATGATTCGGGAGTTCGCTTGGTCTTTTGGGACCGTTAAATCTAGCGAACAAGAGTAACCAAGTCTTTTCAGTTTATTGGTAGTACGGACAATAGACCGAGAGTTAGTGGAAGCGTTAATCATCTAGGTTCTTTTGGTAAGCAAAATCAGGTTAATAGCTTTTAACACTCAACCAGCAGAGACTCTGGACTAACTTTGGAGAGGCATCCGTAATTAGAAGTCTTAATTAAGTTTGAGCAGACATGTGATAAAGCCATCACGATTTAATCCAATTAACGCGGAGTCAAAGCCAGCCAGTAATTAAATAGATAGATTCATGCGGCGCTGTACGTAAAATTACGCGAGTAACAGGCCCTGAAACCTCTCAGATTTCAATCTCATTTTTGGTGCGTATTATGTATATTATGTTAAATGGTGTTTGGTATTTATAAGGCAGGTATCTTTGTGCGATGCCCTGCCTCTTGTTTATCTACCAAATCGATGTTCTATTTAACAGTAAGGCTATTTACCATAAAATACCTAATAAACATATTTCCTAATCTTCGATTAAGAATACGTTTATTAGACTTCAAGCATTAATCGATCAATTGCTTCTGTGATCTCTTTAGTTCTTACTGGCTTGGTCACGAAATCATTCATGCCGACATCTAAGCACGAACATTTGTCTTCTACTGATGTGTGTGCTGTTAGCGCAACGATTGGTGTTTTGATGTTTGCGTCTCTCATGTATTTGGTTGTGGTTAATCCATCCATGACCGGCATCGACACATCCATTAAGATAATGTCTATTGATTCGTTGCCTCTTTCAATAAAGCCAATCGCTTCCTCACCGTTGCTTGCGATGAAAACTTCATGGCCTTGTCGCGTTAGGATTAATTTGATCACCATTTGATTGGTTGGATTGTCTTCGACAACTAACACTGAATAACGGCTTCTCAACTTTCGTGAAGATTCATCTTCGTTGTTAGCCAGATTATTCGTAACTCTAGTAAGCACTGGTAGCTGTACTTCAAATTTGGAACCTTTTCCAGGCTCACTCTCTACCGATATGCGCCCGCGCATTAGCTCAACCAGTCTTTTAGTGATAGCCAAGCCTAAACCGGTGCCACCAAATCTGCGTGTGATTGTGCTATCAGCTTGCACAAATGGACTGAACAGCGACGAAAGTTGTTGCGAGCTAATGCCAATCCCTGTGTCTTCCACCGTTATATAGAAAGAGCTCTGCTGGTACTTGATAGAAACATGAACATGCCCATGCTCAGTAAACTTAATCGCGTTACCAATCAAGTTAAATAGGATCTGTGCCAAGCGGCTCGGGTCGATGTAATGCAGTTCACCCTCAGGAATATCGCTGGTTATTGTTAGCGGCAAACCTTTATCGTCTGCTGTCTTCTTTTGTTCAGATAATACAAAAGTTACAGTGTCTCTTACGTTGCTCCATTGAGGAGCCAACGAGAAACACCCAGATTCAATCTTAGAAAAATCCAATACGTCACTGATAATTGCCAGCAATAGCTCAGATGATGTGCTCATATTAAGCAGTATAGACTGTTGTTCTTCGTTCAATGATGTGGATTTTAGGGTGTCTATTAGGCCAATTATGGCATTTAGCGGTGTTCTTAATTCATGACTCATCATCGCGAGGAATTCAGACTTGGCCTTGTTGGCTCTTTCTGCGTCTTTTCTTGCTGTGACAAGCTCTGCGGTACGTTCTCGAACGGTTGCTTCAAGCTTTTCTTTGTTCTCAATATCGAAAACAGCACGCTCTATCAACGGTCGAAAACGGTTTAGTGTGGCCTTAGTTTCAATACTAAAGTGCTTGGTATTCGAGTGGATAAAGATGATGACGGATTGTGTTAGTCCGCTATCGATACCAGTAATTAGAACAGAGTTGATTTGATCGAGGATAATGGGATGTAAGGAATTGAATTCACCCAGAGACTTGGGTTCAAAAAGGATGGCGCATTCTCCATTGATCACTCGAGATAACTTGCCACAATCACTCCAATTCATCTGTTCGAAGACTTTGTTATTGCTTAGCAGGGTTTTGAAACTGCCTTCGTTCCCTACCCTTGATACCACGATAAAGTCATCAAACTTAATGTATTTTTTGAGCACGAACTCGAGACTGGAGAATATCTCAGATATGTTACTTGCCTTACTGATCGCAGAGATGGTTGATAAGATCACCCTGTTCTCTTCAGCCAGCTTTCGCTCACGGGCTTTTAGTTTTTGCAGTTCAATACGTGCTTCTTGCAGCGCTTCTTGACCTTCAGAACCCATTACTTTTTCAACCTATAAAACGTTGCAGACGATACCATTAAATTCCCGTGTGCATTCTCGCCACCAGAGAGCCTGCCTTGTTCACCAAACGTAAATGGACATATGTATGGGAGCCCATTAAGTGCTTGATTTATTTGGTCACAAACCTCATCCATATCTTGTTTAAGGTTCAACATTGGGCCTGCACAAAAGATATTGATCGCCCCTAGTTTCTCTTCAAGATCCATGTCGTTGTAGTATGAGGAGTGAATGATATTCGCGGCGCGGCTAATCAACTGCTGCTTAGACCCTTGCATCAGGTAGATGGTGTCGCCTTCACTGATGTCTGTGAACAGCTCAACCCCATTACACTCCGTCTCTCTGATCGAATGAGACAATTTGAAATATGGGTAATCGTAAGAAGAGCCGACTTTCCTGCCTAATGGGTAGACTGACGACTTTTCGAATATGTAGCCATCATCACTGCCATCTAAGTGGAAATTAGTCCATTCGTTGTAAACGGTGACGGCTGGCCTGTGGTCTATCTCCAACAAAATTCGGTTTCTTACTTTGGTCACGGTGCCTGAATACCGCGTAGGCGTATGACCCGCGCTGAAAGAGGAATAGATGGACTGAGACGCAAACACTACCGTTAAAGACACACCATTTATAGACAGCGACTCTTCGGTGAAGATACTCCAATTTCCGGAAACCTGGTTGTCTGCAGCACTGCCACCAATAATTGGCACTTCAGTACCAAATTTCTTATCGATAGCCGCCATCACCTTTTCTTCGTTACCCGGTGTGGAATGCAGCAAGATAAGATCAGGAATTTCACCTTCTCGGTTGGCGTTCTTGAGTGCTTTGTCTATCGCGCTGAAGGTACTGCGGTCTATGGAGTCGCTGAAATGTTCGATTCCCGTACCATAGGCGTTGATCCCCGAGTCATGAATAATGAGGACGCCAATGACTGGACCAGAATGAAAACCAGTTTCGGTCATAATGCCGTGACAAGTAGTACAGCCATGTATGGGAGTGTTCGGGAGAGCATCTACGAAATATCTCTGCACAGCGAGTGTCGAATACTCTTCTGTGCAGTAGCAAATAAGACAAGCAATATCGTCAGGGTTTTCCACCCCGCTGAGCAACTCATCTACTGCGATTTTATCGTCTAGGGAGTAAGAGACTTTTGATAGAAATTTCATAGATTCTGGGTAACTTTATTAATGCTCTCTTTATAACACTTTAATGCATTGTGTTTCACTGATTTGGTACATGTTTCTATCAAAAGAACCGAGGTGTGCCCCAGTTTCTCTCTGTTACTCCTTAGAAAGGTTTACAGAAAACGTGCTCACCTGTTGTGGAAATGTAACCGTTATTGAGGAGGTCTTATCACTAGTTTGTAACAGCCAATTTGATGGTCCTTTTTCTTCCAGAATTCCGCTTTCATTATAGCTAATGATAAATTTGCCAGTTTTAGATGTTTCGATCGAATACCCTAGGTTATTGCTTGAAACTGAAACATTATGATTATCAATACCAAATTTACAAGGTTTTGAAACTATACAGTTTACTGTTTCGTTATTATCGTATGTTACTGTTCTCCAAGTAAATGCAGCTATTAAAATAACCAACATGACGATAATTTGAACAAGCCTGCCTTTTGTTAGCTTTTGTGCCGCCATTATAATCTTTACTCCTTGTTACAAAGTTCAAAGTTTTTAAATAAAAATCCAATTCCAGACCAAGCGTAAGGTTACTACTCTGTCATTGATTTGTTAATTCAAGTATAGTGTCGCGTTGAAAATGCCACTTTTTTTTAAAATCAGCAAGTGGAAATAAAGCCCTGAATAGGCTGAATTTCCTTTTCTAATTTGGGTGGCATTACGACGTGAGTCGTGTTGGAAGTAAAGTGTAGTAAATAAGAAATTGGAAGCATGCAAATGAGCCAAGAAAAGCAGCTTGAACAAAACTACAACTATACGGTCGTCCGTCAATTTACCCTAGTTACAATTTTGTGGGGTATTGTCGGTATGGGCGTTGGTGTTTTGATTGCCGCTCAATTAGTTTGGCCACAGCTAAACTTTGATACGCCGTGGTTGACGTACAGTCGTTTACGTCCCCTGCATACTAATGCGGTTATTTTTGCGTTCGGTACAAGTGCGCTGTTTGCAACATCATATTATGTTGTACAACGTACCTGTCAGACGCGTCTCTTTGGTGGCCCTCTCGTAGCCTTTACCTTTTGGGGTTGGCAAGCGATTATCCTGTCCGCTGCAATTACTTTACCGTTAGGTTTAACCTCTGGTAAAGAATACGCAGAACTTGAATGGCCAATCGATATTGCTATTACTCTTGTGTGGGTAGCTTATGCGGTCGTGTTCTTCGGAACCATGATTAAACGTAAGACATCGCACATTTACGTAGCAAACTGGTTCTTCGGAGCCTTCATTATCACGGTTGCCGTGTTGCACATCGTTAACAGCCTAGCTGTTCCTGTCTCTGCGTTTAAATCGTACTCGATTTATTCCGGAGCGATCGATGCAATGGTGCAATGGTGGTACGGACACAATGCGGTAGGCTTCCTATTGACAGCTGGTTTCCTAGGCATGATGTACTACTTCGTTCCTAAACAAGCTGGTCGCCCTGTTTACTCTTACCGTTTGTCGATTGTTCACTTCTGGGCTCTCGTGTCTCTGTATATCTGGGCTGGTCCTCACCACCTACACTACACTGCACTTCCTGACTGGACTCAATCTCTAGGTATGGTTATGTCTTTGGTTCTGTTTGCTCCATCTTGGGGTGGCATGATCAACGGTATTATGACTCTATCTGGTGCGTGGCATAAGCTTCGCTACGACCCAATCCTACGTTTCCTAATCGTTTCTCTATCATTCTACGGCATGTCGACTTTCGAAGGCCCAATGATGGCAATCAAAACGGTTAACGCACTATCTCACTACACGGACTGGACTATCGGTCACGTTCACTCTGGTGCGTTAGGTTGGGTTGCAATGGTTTCTATCGGTTCGGTTTACCACTTAGTTCCTAAACTATTTGGTCAAGAGCGTATGTACTCTGTATCCCTAATCAATGTTCACTTCTGGTTAGCAACGATTGGTACGGTTTTCTACATTGTAGCAATGTGGATCTCTGGCGTGATGCAAGGTCTGATGTGGCGTGCAGTTAACTCTGACGGTACATTAACTTACAGCTTCGTTGAATCTGTAGAAGCGTCTTACCCGTTCTACTTTGTACGTTTCTTAGGTGGTTTCATCTTCCTATCTGGTATGTTCTTAATGGCATACAACACGTACAAAACTGTTTCTGCACCTAAAGATAGCCTTAAAGCTATCCCTCAACCGGCTTAAGGAGATTTAGAATGAGCTCAAATTCAAATAATCGCCATGAGTTGGTAGAGAAGAATGTTGGCCTACTAGCGATTCTTATCGTTATTGCTATCAGTTTTGGTGCTTTAGTAGAAATTACCCCACTTATTTTCCAAAAGCAGACTACTGAACCTGTAGAAAATCTACGTGTTTACTCTGCTCTGGAAATGGAAGGTCGTGATATCTACATTCGCGAAGGTTGTAACGTATGTCACAGCCAAATGATTCGTCCTTTCCGCTCTGAAACTGAACGTTACGGTCACTACTCTGTAGCTGGCGAAAGCGTTTGGGAACACCCATTCCTATGGGGTTCTAAGCGTACTGGTCCTGATTTAGCGCGTGTTGGTGATCGTTACTCTGATGAGTGGCACCGCGTTCACCTTATCGACCCTCGCGAACTTGTTCCTGAATCAAACATGCCTGGTTTCCCATGGCTTGCTGAGAATGTACTTGATGGCAAATTGACTAAACAGAAGCTTGAAATCTTCCGTAATCAATTTGGTGTTCCTTACACAGACGAACAAATTGCTAACGCTAAACAAGATGTTGAAGGAAAAACAGAGATGGATGCAATCATCGCTTACCTTCAATCACTTGGCCACGCAATGAAATAAGGAATAATTATGGACATTATTACATTTCAAAGTGTTTGGACTGTTACTGTTTTTGCTTGTTTCATCGGCATCGTTTGGTGGGCTTTCGGTAAAAATCGTAAGTCGCGCTTCGACGAAGATGCAAACCTAGTGTTCGCTGATGAAGCACCTGCGAAAGATAAAAATCAAGGAGTGACGAAGTAATGAGTACATTCTGGAGTATTTGGGTAACAGTAATCACAATCGGTACATTGATTGGCTGTGCAGCCTTACTTCGTTGGTGTTCCAACGATAAAACAGGTGTAGAAGAAGGTCAGGATATGGGCCATGAATACGATGGTATTCGTGAGCTTAATAACCCGCTACCTAAATGGTGGACATACCTTTTCGTTAGCACAATTGTGTTTGCAGCTGTTTATCTAGCTCTATACCCAGGCCTTGGCAACTTTAAAGGTCTACTAGGTTGGACGAGTTCAAACCAAACAGTTCGTAGCGTAGAAGAGTCTCGCTCTGCAATCGCTGCTGCGCAAGCAAACAAACAGTTAGACGCATACGCGAAAGAACTTGATGATGCTGACACCTACTTTGGTGAAGCTTTCAGAAAGCTAGCTCACGACGAAAACGGTCTACGTTCTGTCCCTGACATTGCATCAGATGCCGATGCAATCAAAGTGGGCCAACGTTTGTTCCTACAAAACTGTTCTCAGTGTCACGGCTCTGATGCACGTGGTCAGAAAGGTTTCCCGAACCTAACTGATGACGCATGGCTATATGGTGGTGAACCACAAGCTATCGTTACTACCATCATGCATGGTCGTGTCGGTCAAATGCCAGGTTGGAAAGACGCTCTTGGCGAAGAAGGCGTAAAAGAAGTAGTTAGCTACACGCTTAGCCTTTCTGGTCGTAGCGTAAACGCACGTGAAGCAGAGGCTGGTAAAGCGCGCTTTGTAGTGTGTGCAGCCTGTCACGGTACTGATGGTAAGGGTAACCCTGCTGTTGGCGCACCTGACTTGACTGACCGCGACTGGCTATTTGGCGATTCTCGCGCTGATGTGACGGAAACAGTCATGTACGGACGTTCTGGTGTAATGCCGGCTTGGAAGGACATCCTTGGTGAGGATAAGGTTCAGCTCGTCTCTGCCTACGTCTGGAGCCTCAGCAACTCAGATAAAGAGTAACATAATAATAACAGCCCCTTCTTAAGGGGCTGTCTTTCTTTTACAGTTATAACCTTAAGTGTTTGTAAAAATTAGTTTTATTTCATTGTATATATTGAGAATAATAATATGGAACAACCTTGGTATAAGCAGTTTTGGCCGTGGTTTTTGATCTTCCTAACCGTTGGCGTTTCTATGCTAACATTGGTTCGAGTCGCGATACTTACCAACCATTCAGTTAACGTTGTCACTGAAGATTACTATAAAAAAGGTAAAGGTATTAATGTCGACATTTCGAAAGTAAATGTTGCTAAAGAGCTTGGCTTATCAGCTTCAGTTAGCGAGAAAGGTAACTCAGTTATCATTACTCTCGACAAAGGCAAGCTAGACCACTTCCCTGCTATTAGCGCAATGTTCGTACACCGAACGCTGCCTGACCGTGATTTTACTCAGCTACTGACCGCTGATGCGAGAGGCAACTACACGTTGACTCTGGACCATGAAATGCAAGGTCCATGGTTTATCGAGCTTTCTCCGCATGATTCTGAATGGTTAGTGCAAGGTCGCATGAACTTCCCTATTGATACTCCTACTCAACTAACGAACTAAATCTTATGTGTGAATCCTGTTATCACTGCGGTGAAGATGTACCAGCGGAAACGGATTTTAAAGTAGAAATCTTAGGATCGGTGCGACCTATGTGTTGTCCGGGTTGCGAAACCGTAGCCCAGACAATCGTTGATAGCGGCCTGGTCTCTTACTACCAATATCGTACCGCTCCAGCTGAAAAAGCGGATCTCGTGCCAGAGCAACTTCTGGCACTCAGTCATTACGACAACGAAGATGTTCAATTGGAGTTCGTACGTAACTCTGAAAACACCTCTGAAGTGACATTGTCACTAGAAGGTGTCTCTTGTGCTGCTTGTGCTTGGCTTATTGAAAAGCAAGTCTCTTCAAAGTTAGGGGTTGTTAGTATTCGTGTTAATACCACGACTAACCGCGCCCTGCTCAGTTGGGACAACACTCAGACGAAACTGAGCGAGCTGTTGTCTGCAATCCATACCTTAGGCTACAAAGCCGCACCTTTTGAGGCTGATCAACAAGAAGCCGCCTATCATCGATCGATGAAGAATTATCTCTATCGTCTTGGCATTGCTGGTTTAGCAACCATGCAGGTCATGATGCTGGCTGTTGCGCTTTATCTTGAAGTCTTTGGTAACCTTGAGCCCGAATTCAAAAGCTACTTCCGTTGGGTGAGCTTAATCTTTGCAACACCGGTTCTGCTCTACTCTGCATTGCCTTTCTATATCAACGCGTGGCGTAGCCTCAAAGGTCGAACATTGGGTATGGATGTACCTGTGTCGATCGCTCTTTTGTTTGCCTACGTTGCAAGTTTGGTCGCAACGTTGACAGAGAAAGGTGAAGTATTCTTCGAATCTATCTCGATGTTTACCTTCTTCCTACTGCTTGGTCGTTTCCTTGAAATGCGCGCTCGTCGTAAAGCCGCCGCTGCTAGTGGTAACCTGCTTAAGCTCGTTCCTGCTATGGCAACAACGTTAGATGGCGAACAAGTTCCAGTCAAAACCTTAAAAGTTGGCGACCAAATTCGCGTTCTACCGGGTGAGCACATTCCTGCCGATGGCAAAGTATTGTCTGGCAGAGTTCATATCGATGAATCGATGCTGACTGGCGAATCTATCCATGTAGTCAAAAACGAAGGCGATACCGTCTTTGCTGGTACATTGAATGGTGATGAATCATTTGAATTGGAAGTAATGACGTCAAAAGCGGATTCGGTGATTTCCAACATCGTTCGCCTGCAAGACGAAGCGCAATTGTCTAAACCTCGAATTGCAGAAATTGCTGATGTTGTGGCTCGATACTTTGTTGCGGTGATCTTAATCATTTCGTTCGGTACTTGGTTCTACTGGCACCAAACACGACCAGAAGACGCTTTCTGGATCATGCTTTCGGTATTGGTCGCAACGTGTCCTTGTGCTCTGTCACTTGCAACACCGACGGCGATTACTTGCTCAACGTCTCGCATGGGTAACTTCGGTATTTTGCTGCGCAAAGGCCACGTATTCGAAACCTTGTGCAAAGTAAATCACTTGATCATCGATAAAACAGGCACATTGACTGAGGGTGATATTCGTATCAGCCAAGTTGAAACCTTCGCTGAACTTGATAAAGACACTTGTCTCAAAGTAGCGGCGAGCCTGGAACAACACGCTAACCACCCTATCGCTAAAGCGTTTAAGACTCATATTTCAGATGATATCGAAGTAGAGTCTGTCAATAACGTAATTGGTTCAGGCATCACTGGTGAGTGGAACGGCCAAGAAGTTGCGATTGGTAGTAGCGAATTCATTTTAGGTGAAGCTCAACCATCGGAAAGTAACGGTATTTACTTGTCGATGGCGGGTCGTCATATCGCGACGTTCACTTATGAAGATCCCATTCGTAAAGAAAGCATCGAGTTTATTAAGCAATTTAAAGAAGCGGGCATCAAAACAACTCTGCTGACTGGCGACTCTTTGATCAACGCGAAGCCTGTTGCTGAAGAGATCGGTATTACTGATATTGTTGCTAACGCGAAACCTGAAGATAAACTTGCTTACTTGAATTCTCGAGATGCCAGTGACATCACTATGATGGTTGGCGATGGCATTAACGATGCCCCTATTCTTGCAGGTGCCCACCTTTCTGTCGCTATGGGCGGCGGTACAGACGTGGCGAAAGCTTCTGCGGATATGGTGTTACTGGGTGATAAGCTCGATAGATTACTTAAGTCGCGTACTTTGGCGTTAAAAACACGTAAGATAATTCGTGAAAACCTAGCTTGGTCATTAGGATATAACTTACTTATCCTTCCATTGGCTGTCGCGGGTTTGGTTGCTCCATACATTGCCGTTGTGGGCATGTCTGCCAGCTCTATTATTGTTGTGTCTAACTCGTTAAGGCTTTTAAAAGAGCAAGGTAAATAATGGAAAGTTTATACATCCTGATCCCCATTGCGATTGTACTGGTGTGCATCGCTGTTGGTATTTTTCTATGGGCGGTGAAGAGCGAACAGTTTGAAGACCTAGAACGTCAAGGTCACAATATACTGTTTGATGAAGACGAAAAGGCTCACAACCATTCTGATAGTAAACCTGTCAAGAATGAGAAAGCTAACAGCGAAAGCCAAACTAACGTAGACAAAAAGAACGATGACGCCTGATTGGATCGGAGCCTTTGTTGTTGGATTGATCGGCGCAGGCCATTGCATGGGAATGTGTGGTGGTATTGCGTCGCTTCTTTCGATTGGCAACAGTAAACCTTCCCCTGTTATTCCCCTACTTTATAACCTAGGGCGCTTGCTAAGTTATGCCGTGATTGGTGGTGTGATTGGCGGTGCAATCTCTTCGATAGGTCAGCTAAGCGATTTTAACGCTCTGCTAGGTTGGCTGCGATTATTTGCAGCTGGCTTTATGATCGTCTTAGGTTTGTATATCGGTAAATGGTGGTTCGGCTTGTTGTTCTTTGAAAAAGTCGGGCAGAAACTATGGCGCTATATCTCTCCTTTAGGTAAATCATTTCTACCCTTGAAGCACCCTAGCCATGCTTTGCCGTTTGGCTTTATTTGGGGTTGGCTACCATGTGGCTTAGTTTACTCAATGCTTACGTGGGCGGCCGTATCAGGAAGTTGGTACAACGGTGCAGGTATCATGCTTGCTTTCGGTTTAGGTACGCTTCCAGCAATGCTCACAGTAGGTATGGGCGCTAATTTCCTCAAAAAAATGCAACAAGCTGACTTATTTCGCCAATTAGGCGCAATTTTAATCCTCCTTTATGGTTTCTATACCGGATATATGGCATTGCAGCTCATTATTTATACCGTATAGGCAATCTTTAAATCCGGTTTTTTTACTACCCAACTGGATAAAGGAATGCTAAAATATTGACGTATATCAAATAGTGAAAGATTGTTATGATTTCTGAAAAGCCTGTGACGAAACGTGTTCAGTCTGGTGGCTGTGCGATCCATTGCCAGGATTGTAGTATTAGCCAGCTCTGTATTCCGTTTACTTTGAATGAATCTGAACTCGATCAACTTGATCAGATCATTGAGAGAAAAAAGCCTATTCAAAAAGGCCAAGAGTTATTTAAAGCCGGTGACGAGCTTAAATCTCTATATGCTATTCGCTCTGGAACGATCAAGAGCTACACGATTACTGAGCAAGGTGATGAGCAGATTACTGCGTTCCACCTAGCGGGCGATCTTGTTGGCTTCGATGCGATTACTGGTGACCAACACCCTAGTTTCGCACAAGCGCTAGAAACTTCTATGGTATGTGAAATCCCATATGAGATTCTTGATGACCTATCAGGAAAAATGCCTAAATTGCGTCAGCAAATTATGCGCCTGATGAGTAACGAGATTAAAGGTGACCAAGAAATGATTCTGCTTCTTTCTAAGAAGAACGCGGAAGAGCGTCTTGCTGCATTCCTTTACAACCTTTCGACTCGCTTCTCTCAACGTGGCTTCAGCCCGCGTGAGTTCCGCCTAACGATGACTCGTGGCGATATTGGTAACTACCTTGGTTTGACTGTTGAAACAATCAGCCGTCTTCTAGGTCGCTTCCAAAAAGCAGACATCTTGAGCGTTAAAGGCAAATATATCACTATCGAAGATCACGATGCGTTGATGGAACTTGCTGGCGTTTCAAAAGAATAGTCTAGATATCAATGATGTAGTTCAATAATGAGCTACATCATGTTTCTCTCTTAAAACCTCTTATATTTCTCTTAATCTCTCCATAACTACGCTACATTATTTATATGTTCGGTCTGAAAAGTAGGCTTAGTTATGAGTATCTATAACAAAATTTTAGTTGTCGCAGACATTAATCACGATGAGCAACCTGCTCTAGTTCGTGCTATCCAACTTGCTAAGAAAAGCACCTCAACAAGCCACATCACTTTCTTTTTGTCGATATACGACTTCTCGTATGAAATGACATCTATGCTCTCTATCGATGAAAGAGACGCAATGCGCAAAGGCGTAATTCACCAACGCGAAATTTGGATGAATAAAGTCGCAGAACCTTACCTAGATGATTCTATTGAATTTAATGTACAAGTGGTTTGGCATAACCGCCCGTACGAAGCGATCATTGCTGAGGTTTACAGCGGCGAGCACGACATCTTAATCAAAGGCACGCGTAAGCACGATACCTTGGAATCTGTCATCTTCACTCCAACCGATTGGCACTTATTGAGAAAGTGCCCTAGCCCAGTGCTATTGGTTAAAAACGATTTCTGGCCAGATCACGCGAAGATTTTTGCTTCAGTTCATGTTGGTTCTGAAACAGAAGCTCATTTAGAGCTTAACGATACGATGGTCGACAGATTACTAGAGATCACCGGTCGTTTGGATGCTGAACCTTTCTTGGTGAATGCCTACCCAGTGACACCTGCGAATATCACCATTGAACTGCCAGAGTTTGACCCAACGTCTTATACTGACGCGGTTCGTGGTCATCACTTAACGGCAATGAAAGCATTGCGCCAGAAGCATGGTATGTGTGAAGAACAAACTGTGGTTGAGCAAGGCTTGCCTGAAGATGTTATTCCTCGCGTCGCTTCTGAAAATAACGCTGCGATGGTGATTCTGGGTACAACGGGTCGTACTGGCTTGTCTGCCGTATTTATTGGTAATACAGCGGAACATGTTATCGACAAGATTAACTGTGATGTGTTGGCTCTTAAACCGTCTGGTTACGTGAGCCCATTAGACCCTAACCTTTCGAAAGGTTAAGTCATAGAAAAGTTTAACTTATAAAAAAACGCCTCAAGCATTGCTTGAGGCGTTTTTGTTTATCTAGAGCAACGCCATTCCAAACACAGAATGGCAAACATCATCTTTATCCAATCTAATGGTTAAACATTCGTTACGTCGATGAACATTGACTCATCAATGTTAGATGATGAGATTTCAGCTTCTTCGAATTCGTATGCTTTGCGGTCTTCACTACGGTCCAGTGGAAGGTTCACGAAGTCAAACAGCTCGCGGTCAGCCAGTTGGCTTGGACTTACGTTCTGGATTGATTTGAAGATCTTCTCAACACGACCGGGCGTTTTCTTATCCCAATCAATTAGCATCGCTTTAATGTTCTGACGCTGTAGATTCTCTTGAGAGCCACATAGGTTACAAGGAATGATTGGGAACTCTTTGTGTTCAGCGTATTTGATTAGGTCCGTTTCACGACAGTAAGTCAGTGGACGAATAACAACGTTACGACCATCATCTGAACGAAGCTTTGGTGGCATAGCCTTTAGGCGCGCACCGTGGAACATGTTTAGGAACATGGTTTCAACGATGTCGTCTAGGTGGTGACCCAGTGCGATCTTAGTTGCGCCAATCTTCTCTGCGAATGAGTACAAAGTACCACGACGAAGACGAGAACATAGGCCACACGTTGTTTTGCCTTCTGGCACTTTCTCTTTAACCACTGAATACGTGTCTTTATCTACGATGTAGTAAGGAATGTTCAGCGTTTCAAAGTACTCAGGAAGAATGTGTTCAGGGAACCCAGGTTGTTTTTGATCTAGGTTTACTGCCACAACATCAAATTTGATCGGTGCTGCTTCACGTAAACGTAGCAAAATATCTAGCATCGCAAATGAATCTTTACCGCCACTAATACATGCCATTACTACGTCATTCTCTTCGATCATGTTGTAGTCGATGATGGCATTTCCAACATTTCTTCTCAGACGTTTCTGAAGTTTGTTGAATTCAAGTGTTTCTTTTCTATTATCGTTTTGGTTCATTGCGACTCTCACACCGTCGTATTACCGACTGTAGATTGCTAGTGGGACTGTTTTAGGGCGTGGATTATACGGATTTTTATTTAATGTTGAAATAGTAACGGCAGGATAAACAAGCTGAGTAATAGAAAGATTCTGCTTTTATTGTTCGATAAGCTCCCTAGCTGGTAGAGAAACGCGGTTTCACATGCTCTCGGTTGGTATCGCAGATAAAGAAAAGCAGCCTGATCTAATTCGATGAGGCTGCTTTAAGATATGTCGTAAAAGCTTAGGGGAATGATTCCGCTAAGCTTTTACTTCACTAACAATGATTCCGTTAAAAACTATTGCGCGGGAATGTACGGCAATACGCGAACTGTTGGTTCTGGTAACGTGATGCTGTCACTTCCATGAAATTCTTCTAAGGTGAATTTCGCTCGCCCTTCTTTGATTGGTAGTTGCTTACCATTTGAAAGCTCGATGTTGCCTTCCAGCTTATTAGCGAACTCTAGCGTTAACCCTTGGATATCTGGCGTGAACCAACCAGAGAACATGCCGCTGACGTCTTCAAGCATCGCCTGCATCTGTGGCAATAGATTTTCTATCTGTGTAACTTCAACAGTTCCAACTAAAGGCTCTTGAGTCATCACGACCAAAGAATACGCACATTCTTGTTCTTGAGTTTGTACAAAGATAAGAGGGTTTGCTGAGCGTAGGTTTTGATCTACCGGTAGAAGCAGTTCATTGGCCGGAGAGACTTTTAGCTCTTCGTAGTGCTCTTCTTTTTCCATCCAAGCTTTGCTGATGTGACAGGTTTGCTGAGCTTGTTGATCAACAAAGAAGACCGCAACTTTGACATCATCATGCCCTTCTTTGGTGTTGTTTTTCAGCTGAGTATAAAGCTTAGAATACGTGAACATGTATTCTTGCGCTGAAGCAGGAAGAGAAACCCCAAGGCTTAATGAGGCTAATAAAGCGAGTGCTGTCTTTTTCATTATTATAATCTTGTCGAAGTTGAGCGTTTATAAATAGAAAGAGCAGCCAATGAGCTGCTCTTTTTGTGATATTACTGGTATAAGCCGACTATCGAAGGCAACCAAGTTGGTATCAAAATGAGTTACTTTTTCCAGTATACCTCGTTGTGACGGATCATAGCTTGTAAATCAGTCACATAGTCGGAACCTCGCTCAGAATATTTTAACAAGCCATTGGTGAGCTCTGTCGCCGTTGCGGTTGTTAAAAGATCATCACCTTGCGCATCAAGTTTTGCACGAATCACTCTTAGATCGGCGTA
Source organism: Vibrio sp. 10N.286.51.B11 (assembly GCF_041469245.1). Taxonomy (NCBI): domain Bacteria; kingdom Pseudomonadati; phylum Pseudomonadota; class Gammaproteobacteria; order Vibrionales; family Vibrionaceae; genus Vibrio; species Vibrio sp. 10N.286.51.B11. The sequence continues at coordinate 78,750 of NZ_JBFRKI010000007.1, forward strand.
AGCACGATTACGATTAAGGTTCATGAAATACCGATGTACGGATTCTTGGCTTGAAGAGAATGTTGCGACTTCATGAGAGCTACCTTCGTTACGTTGTAGCGGAACAAGGCCACAACCTTTGGTGTAACACCAGTGTCCAAAATAGTTATTTGCTTTAGTGGCGAAACGAGATGTACCCCAAGCTGATTCATTGGCCGCCTGAGTTAACACAAGCGCTTCAGGTAGCACGTTTACACGATTCAACATTTCTTTCAGCCAAGCGTCATCTAAGCCCGATGAAGGTACAGGCAGGCTATACAGCTTCCCTAGTCTCTTTGCGTATGACGCGTCTTCAGAGTCAACATTGTTCAACCCCGTCTCTGAAAGCTTGGTTAGAAACGCACGTTCTTTGGTGATTCGCTTGTTTTCGATGTTGATACTTGGGCGAAGATAAGAAAAGAAGGTGTCTTTCTTTTTATTTACATCTTCAATCGCTGCGAAATCTGGCTTATCAGAAGAGACGGTCAAGTCACCAAAGTTTTGCTCTGAGTCTGAAGCCTTTTGCCCCGCTCGCCTGTGCTCTTCTTCTTGTTGGTAAAGCATTGGGCCAACTAACGAGATCGAGCCAACTAAGGCTAATGCTGTCACTTTTAGCGCAAGTGATTTACTTGCGCTTAATTTAGAGTTGTTATGCATCGAATACCTGTGGGTCTTTATTGTTGCTACCGTTGTGGTCGTCGTCGCTCTTTGGTCTGTCTGACGCGATCAGTTTGAGTTTAATGCCAAACATCTCGCGGTAAAGAATCCCTTTCACGTGGAAGAAGAAAGGTAAAACGAAGATAAGGCCAATGCCGTACATCATTGCCGCGACGATGAACATCAGCATTACTAATAGGTAGATAGAAGCAACGGTGAAGATTTTTTTGTTGACAGCACGCAGAGAAAGCAGCAGCGATTGCATTGGCGGCACTTTCTTATCACAAATCAGCAGAATCGAATGGCTGAACGCCAGTGAGAAGTAGATAGACAAGAACGGCAGAATCATACCTGCGATGCCTTGAAGCATTAGGCTAAACAAAGTCACTAGAATAACCGGAACCGTAAACTGCAAACCTTTACCGATGTGGCGTACTTTGGTTTGTAGGCCAGCGGCGTGGCTCATTGCCATTAAACAGATACCGGCATAGATAGGCGCGCTGATCACTTCATAGCTAAAGTTCGCAATAAAAATCGATTCAACGATTTGTGGCGTGAACGACTCTGGGTCGATAACCGCATCCAAGATAACCGCAGGATCACCAAGCTGTAGTTTTAGTGCGATATAAAAGATAGCGAGCTGCACAAACATCAAAGCAATAATCGCTGGGGAAAACGAAAGAAAGTGACTTATCGTATGTTTCCAAGCTTCTTGGAATACAGCCGTTGCTTTGAGCTCATAATCGCCAGAAAGTGCACGGTTGATACTACCGCCCAAATTAAAATCTTTTTCGATGTCGTTGTTCATATTGATACCTAGGTGTGCCGATTAAGCGAAGCCACCTAACTTATTGATAAAAAATTACCTTCATTATACTCATATGTCGGATACAAACTAAAATATGAATCTGTAACAAGGCTTGCTTTTGCGTCTTAATGGTTAATAATTAGACACTTGTTAGGGTGTAGACCCAGTAAATAACAGTATGGTAAAGGATGTTTACTTTTACCTGCGAAATTTTTTATCTTCGAAAGGTAAAAAATGCTTTGAATTCACGTTTTTGGTGATTATGATGCGCGCCTTAAAGGTGTATAGCAACAGGTCTCAAATAGAACCAAGGTGGAGAAAAACAGACGTTGAACGCTAAAAAATCAGTAGGAAAGCCAGTAGTACAGCTAACTGGCATCAGTAAAAGTTTCGATGGTAAGGAAGTCATCGGCAATCTGGATTTAAACGTAAATCATGGTGAGTTTCTCACGATTTTAGGCCCATCAGGTTGTGGTAAAACAACCGTGCTAAGAATGATTGCGGGTTTTGAAACGGCAGATAGTGGTCAAATACTATTAGCTGAACAAAACGTAACCCAAGTTCCTGCTGAACAAAGGCATGTAAACACTGTATTCCAAAGCTATGCCCTATTCCCGCATATGACCGTTTTCGACAATGTGGCATTTGGCTTACGCATGCAGAAAGTTCCAAACAGCGAGATTGAACCTCGTGTAATGGATGCTTTGAAAATGGTGCGCCTAGAACAAATGGCACAACGAAAGCCACACCAGCTATCTGGTGGTCAACAGCAACGTATCGCAATCGCTCGTGCTGTCGTTAATAAGCCTAAAGTTCTTTTGTTGGATGAATCTCTATCTGCTCTGGATTACAAACTACGTAAACAGATGCAAATCGAGCTGAAACAATTACAACGCCAACTTGGTATCACGTTCATTTTTGTAACGCATGACCAAGAAGAGGCGCTGTCTATGTCTGACCGTATTATTGTTATGCGTGATGGCGTGATTGAACAAGACGGAACACCAAGAGAGATCTACGAAGAGCCTAAGAACCTATTTGTAGCGCGTTTCATTGGTGAAATTAACGTATTCGAAGCGACAGCGAAATCTCGTCAAGATGAAAAACGCATTGTTGCGACAATCGAAGGTGAAGAGTCCATTATCTATCACGATAAAGACGTAACACCGGGTCAAAAACTGCAAGTATTGCTTCGCCCTGAAGATCTTCGAATCGAAGAAATTAAAGAGTCAGAGCAACGCGGTATTGTTGGCCACATTGTCGAGCGAACCTATAAAGGCATGACATTAGATTCAGTCGTAGAACTTGAATCTGGTATGCGTGTCATGGTTAGCGAATTCTTCAACGAAGATGACCCTGATGTTGATCACTCACTGGGCCAAAAAGTTGCAGTAACTTGGGTTGAGAGCTGGGAAGTGGTATTAGAAGATGAGCAAGAAGTTTAATTTACAAAACGCAATTGTTGCTTTAATCACAGGTTGGTTAGTGTTGTTCGTGATGATTCCAAACATCATGATCATTGGTACTAGCTTCTTAACTCGTGATGAAGCGAACTTGATCGAGATGACCTTCACTCTCGATAACTACGTGCGTTTGGCTGACCCGCTGTATTTTAAAGTGTTGATGCACTCTTTCTATATGGCAATTGTCGCAACCCTACTTTGTTTGATTATTGGTTACCCATTCGCTTACATCGTGGCAAAAATGCCGGCGAAGTGGCGTCCAATCATGTTGTTCCTAGTGATAGTACCATTCTGGACGAACTCTTTGATTCGTACATACGGATTAAAAATTGTACTGGGTACGCAAGGTGTCTTGAACAAAAGCTTGTTAGCGTTAGATATCATTGATAAACCGCTACGTATCATGTACTCAGAAACCGCAGTAATGATCGGTTTAGTGTACATCCTACTTCCGTTTATGATTCTGCCGCTGTATTCAGCGATTGAAAAACTGGACGATACGTATTTAGAAGCGGCTAAAGATTTAGGTGCGAACAAACTGCAAACGCTATTGAAAGTGGTACTACCACTAACAATGCCGGGCATTATTGGCGGCTGTTTGTTAGTGCTACTGCCAGCGTTAGGTATGTTCTACATCTCTGACCTATTAGGCGGAGCTAAGAACCTATTGATTGGTAACGTGATTAAGAGCCAAGTGCTCAACGCTCGAGACTGGCCGTTTGGCGCAGCGACGAGTATCGCACTGACCATGGCAATGGCTGTGATGCTGTATGCCTACTACCGAGCAGGTAAGCTATTGAACAAGAAAGTGGAGCTAGACTAATGGGGCGCACAGTTAAGTTCAGCTTTATGGCGCTGGTATACGCCTTTCTATACCTACCTATTATCGTATTGATCGCTAACTCGTTTAATGCCAATAAGTTTGGTATGAAATGGGGTGGCTTCACCACTAAATGGTATGACGCGCTTATTAACAACGACAGCCTAATGCAGGCTGCGTGGCACTCGATCAACGTAGCGGTGTTCTCAGCAACAGCCGCAACGATTGTCGGGAGCCTTACAGCAGTAGCCCTATTCCGTTACCAATTTAAAGGTAAAGGCATCGTAAATGGCATGCTGTTCATCGTAATGATGTCTCCAGATATCGTAATGGCGATTTCGCTTCTTGCGCTATTCTTGGTAATGGGTGTTCAACTTGGGTTCTTTACCCTACTTGCTGCTCACATTACCTTCTGTCTACCGTTTGTTGTAGTAACGGTATACAGTCGCTTGAATGGCTTTGATGTGAAGATGCTAGAAGCAGCAAAAGACTTAGGTGCAAGTGAATGGACGATTCTAAAACAGATCATTCTGCCTCTTGCTAAGCCAGCGGTTGCTGCGGGTTGGTTATTGAGCTTCACTCTGTCTTTGGACGATGTAATCATTAGCTCTTTCGTAACCGGCCCAACGTATGAAATCTTACCACTGAAGATTTACTCAATGGTTAAAGTGGGTATCTCTCCTGAGGTAAACGCCCTAGCAACAGTGATGTTAGTGGTGTCGTTAATACTGGTGATCATTTCTCAGTCATTAGCGAGAGAAAAAATCAAGTAAGTCTCCTACTCTATATAGAGACTGGCTTGATTAAGAAGTTAAGAGACTTCAAGTTCAAAAAAAGTGTTAATCATAAACAGAATGGTAAATTGCCATTCTGTTTTTCTATCTACTGCCTTCGGGCAACGTTTAGTTTGGAGCTAACGTCAATGAAAAAATGGGCTACTCTATTAGCTGGTAGTGCATGTGCGCTTTCAATGTTATCTGCACCATCATTTGCAAAAGATAACAAAGAATTGGTATTCATGAATTGGGGACCTTACATCAACAGTGAGATTCTAGAACAGTTCACTGATGAAACTGGTATCAAGGTGATCTACTCGACTTACGAGTCGAACGAAACCCTGTACGCAAAGCTAAAAACACACAACAAAGGCTATGACCTAGTTGTGCCGTCGACTTACTTCGTATCTAAGATGCGTGACGAAGGTATGCTACAAAAGATCGACAAAACTAAGCTGAACAACTTCAAGAATCTAGATACTAACTATCTAGATAAGCCGTACGACCCAAGCAACGACTACTCTATTCCACACGTAGTTGCGATCACAGGTCTTGCTGTTAACACTGACATGTACGATCCAGAAGATTTCCAAAGCTGGGCTGATCTATGGAAGCCAGAGCTTGAAGGTCAACTGATGATGATGGACGACACTCGTGAAGTGTTCCACATCGCACTGCGTAAGTTAGGTTACTCTGGTAACACAACCAACGAAAAAGAGATCGACGAAGCGTACGCTGAGCTACAAAAGCTTATGCCAAACGTTCTAGTATTTAACTCAGACAACCCAGGCGCGCCTTACATGTCTGGTGAAGTGGGTCTTGGTATGCTGTGGAACGGTTCTGCTGCTGCAGCGCAAAACGAAGGTCTACCAATCAAACTGGTTTTCCCTAAAGAAGGCGGTATCGGTTGGGTTGATAACTTTGCGATTAGCTCTGGTGCGGTAAACGTAGAAGCAGCTCATAAGATGATTGATTTCCTACTTCGCCCTGAAATTGCTGAGCAAATTTCTCGTGACACAGGCTACCTAACGGCCGTTAAAGCGTCTAACGAGAAGTTCAAAGATAGCCCTGCGCTATTCCCATCGCAAGAAGACCTTGATCGTGTTGAATGGCAAGCTGCGGTTGGCGATAAGACAGTGAAGTACGAAGATTACTTCATGAAACTTAAAGCAGGTCAGTAATTTAGCTTATTATCTAACTGTGGCTAAGTAACCAGTTTACTTAACAGGTCAACGTAGATAATCAATAAGTTAAAAATAAGAATATCAATGAATAGGCAGCTTAGGCTGCCTATTTTATTATATCGCTGCTATAATATAGCGCGATTTTTCGAAATCCTTTACCTTGGGTTCACTACCCAGCTCCAAATCAAACAAATGAACGGAACAGTAATGAAAAAAACACTGTATACCGGCGCATTGTGTGCTGCTACTTTACTTTCTACACCCTCTTTCGCAGCTGACCAAGAACTGTATTTTTACAACTGGTCTGAATATATTCCAAATGAAGTACTAGAAGACTTCACAGAAGAGACGGGCATTAAAGTCTACTACTCAACTTATGAGTCTAACGAAAGCATGTACGCTAAGTTAAAAACTCAAGGTACGGGTTACGACTTAGTGGTTCCTTCTACTTACTTCGTTTCTAAGATGCGTAAAGAAGGCATGCTTCAAGAGCTTGATAAAACCAAGCTAAGCCACTTTGCAGATTTGGATCCAAATTACTTAGATAAGCCATTTGACCCAAATAACAACTACTCAATCCCATACATCTGGGGTGCGACGGGTATTGGTATCAACTCAGACATGCTAGACAAGTCTTCAGTTAAAAACTGGGGCGATCTGTGGGATACGCAGTGGGAAGGTCAACTGATGATGATGGATGACTCTCGTGAGGTTTTCCATATCGCTCTATCTAAACTGGGCTACTCTCCAAACACGACTAACCCTGAAGAAATCAAAGAAGCCTACGAAGAACTTCGTAAGCTAATGCCAAACGTATTGGTATTTAACTCAGATTTCCCAGCGAACCCTTACCTAGCAGGTGAAGTGTCTCTTGGTATGCTTTGGAATGGTTCTGCTTACATGGCACGCCAAGAAGGCGCAACGATTGACATTATCTGGCCAGAAAAAGGCGCTATCTTCTGGATGGACAGCCTAGCAATTCCAGCAGGCGCTAAGAACACTGAAGCGGCTCATAAGATGATCGACTTCCTTCTTCGCCCAGAGAACGCTGCGAAAATTGCTCTAGAGATCGGTTACCCGACACCAGTTAAAACCGCTTACCCTCTTCTTCCTAAAGAATTTGCTGAAGACAAGAACGTTTTCCCACCACAATCAGTGATGGATAACGGTGTGTGGCAAGATGAAGTTGGTGAAGCGAGCGTTATTTATGACGAGTACTTCCAAAAACTTAAAGTAAACAACTAAGTTATTGTTAGTTAAGAAGTTAAGTAAATAAAGCGGCGTAAGCCGCTTTATTTTTTCAGATTCAGAAACTGATGTGTGTTATTAAAGACAAGGCTTAGGCCGTTAAAGAACCTTTCTCTGTACATAATAACTCGCCAACCAGTTTAGGCACCTCGATACTCGCCTTGCCGTAGCGCTTCTCTTCAAATTCACTTTCAACCGCACTTGGTTCGAGGTTTATCTCGATAGTATGTGCACCATGCATTTTCGCATCGTGAACAAAGCCTGCCGCTGGATAAACAACACCTGAAGTTCCGATAGAGATAAACAGATCCGCTTCTTCCAGTGCGGAATAAATGTCGCCCATTCTTAGTGGCATTTCGCCAAACCAAACAATATGTGGACGCATTTGTGCAGGGATTTGGCAGCAATGACAAAGTTCACCCGTTTCAATATCGCCTTTGTGCTCTACAACTTGATTGGATTCACTGCAACGCGCTTTTAAAAGTTCACCATGCATGTGAATAATGTTGTTGCTACCGCCTCTCTCGTGCAAATTGTCGATGTTTTGAGTAATGATGGTAACTTTGCCATCAAGCTTGTCTTCGAGCTCTCCTAGCGCCTTGTGGGCTGAATTGGGCTGAATGCTCTCACTTTGCAGGCCGTGACGACGCTTGTTATAGAAGGCTTGTACCAAGTCAGGATCTTTTGCGAACCCTTCAGGCGTCGCTACATCTTCGATTTTGTGGTTTTCCCATAGCCCGTCTTGTGCTCGGAATGTTTGTATCCCCGACTCTGCAGAGATGCCAGCGCCAGTAAGAATTACGATATTTCGATATGGGAAATGCATATAACGTCCTTTTAGATATGTCACTTTGTAACAGCTTAGCACTGTTCAAATTCCAACAATAGTTTTGGGGATTAGACCATAGTCTTAGGCAACTGAATTCATTGGCTATTTGTGACATAACTCGCTTGATAGTTGTGGTTGTTGTTACTCAAATTCTCTGTTTTGCTATCCATAGAAACAAAAAAGCGACCGAAGCCGCTTTGTTCTGTTCAACAGTTGTCTACTTGATGTGCTTTACCCCACCAAGTGAACAACGTTAGTCTTCGTTGATAGAAGAGATCTTATGGATAGAAAGATCCGCACCGTTGAATTCATCTTCTTCACTTAAGCGTAGGCCTGTTAGTTTGCTCAACACACCGTATACGATTAACGCGCCGACGAAAGCAACAGCAACACCTGCGACTGTACCAATCAACTGAGAAGCAAAGCTCACGCCGCCTAGACCCCAGAAAGCTTGTTGGCCGAAGATACCAGCAGCAACGCCACCCCAGGCACCACATACGCCGTGTAGAGGCCATACACCCAGTACATCATCGATCTGTGTTTTGTTTTGCATATAAGTAAATAGGTAAACAAACAGCGCACCTGCCACACCGCCCGTCACCAAAGCACCAAGTGGGTGCATCAAATCTGAGCCCGCACAGATAGCGACGAGACCAGCCAAAGGACCATTGTGGATGAAGCCCGGGTCATTTTTACCTGCAATTAGAGCCGCAAGAATACCGCCAACCATGGCCATGAGAGAGTTCATTGCCACGAGACCGCTGATGCCATTGATCGCTTGAGCTGACATCACGTTAAAGCCAAACCAACCCACACATAAGATCCAAGAGCCTAGTGCTAAGAATGGGATATTCGATGGTGCGAAGTTGGTGTGTTTGCCTGCACGGATTCGACCTTTACGCATCCCTAAGAAGTAAACTGCGACCAAAGCAATCCAACCACCTACGCCGTGAACCACTACCGAGCCTGCGAAGTCATGGAACACGTAACCAAACTGACCTTCTAGCCAATCTTGGAATCCAAAGTTGCCGTTCCAAATGATGCCTTCAAAAAATGGATAGATCAAACCAACCGTAAACAGTGTCGCAATCAAAATTGGATAGAAACGAGCACGCTCTGCGATACCACCAGAAACAATCGCAGGAATTGCCGCTGCGAATGTCATTAGGAAGAAGAACTTAACCAGTTCATATCCGTTGCCTTGCGAAAGTGTTTCTGCGTCTGCAAAAAAGTGTGCACCGTAAGCAACCCAGTAACCGATAAAGAAGTAAGCAATGGCGGAGACACCAAAGTCGGAAAGGATCTTAACCAGCGCGTTGACTTGGTTCTTCTTTCGCACGGTACCGACTTCGAGAAACGCAAAGCCAGCATGCATCAGGAAGACCATGATTGCGCCGAGTAATAGGAATAAAGTATCTGAACTTTGGGTAAGGGTTTGTACTGCACTATGAACTTGAGTCACCGTTTCACTCATTAAAGCATTCTCCTTCGCTTTATCTGATTTGCACTGATATCGTGCGATTCAATGTTGTAATTAATTAAAGACTCAACATTGAACGCAAGATGTGTTCCAAGTGTGAAGGGTAATTTTCGTGCAACAGCTTCTTTCTTTAAGTTGTTGATTATTAATCTCTAAATATTTAGGTGCACTTTTATGGTTCTTAAAAACCAAAAAAAATCACAACGACAATTGCACCAAATAAGGGAGTTGCACCATATTGAAGCGGTCAATGGATAGATTCAATACAGAGAACAGCTGACTACTATGTTTCGAGCCGGAGACCTAAAAACAAAAAGCCCAGTGAAATAATCATTGGGCTTTGCTTTTGAGTTTTAGCTAACGCACTGGCGTTACAGGTTTGGTCCTGTTGATGGGTTTTGCGGTAGGTTTTGACTTAAACGCTGCATACCTTGATACATGCGGATAAACCAGACCACAATCGCAACACCACCAAACAGCATGCCTACATACGGAATGTAGTAAGCGATGTCATCGATAATATGGTTTTGATACCAGTAATCGTTCACACCGATTAACACCCCGTTAGAGGTCGCTACCGTTACGATAAGAACGACGAAGAACGTCAGGTTCAAGAAGAAAGAGCGAATTAATCCGTAGTAATGAGTATCCACTACTTCACCATCTTCGCCTTTGTCTAAACGATAACCCGCGTAGATAATCGCAATCACACCAGAGATAAGACAAGTAAATGGCGTAAAGCAGCTTAGTATGTAAGCGACCCAAATACCTTTATGAGGTTTGTTCATTCTTATTCACCCCTTCCGTTTTCTCTGTTGCTGCGTTAGCGCTTTGTTCAACGCCGTTTTTCTCTTGTTCCATCACTTCTTTGTACCAAAGATCATGGTGCTCTTTAGCCCAAGTCTCATCAACTTCGCCTGTTACCATGCCTTCTAGTGCCCCTTCCATACCGAACAAGCCGATGTAGATGTGGAACACAAAGCCACAGATAAGGATCAAAGCAGCCAACATGTGGACTAGGTTTGAAAGCTCCATATCACGACGCGTTTGACCGAAGATTGGGAAGTCTAAAACCAAGCCACTGATCGCAGCCACACTACCCATTACAATCAATAGCCAGAACAGCGCTTTTTCACCCGCGTTCGAAAACTCTGCAGATGGATGAGAACCTTTATGTTTCCCAACCATACCGCCCAGTTTCATGAACCACTGTACATCGACCATCTTGAAAATAGACTTGCGCCACCACTTGATGAGAACAGCCATCAACAGCACATAGAAAATCGGGCCGATGTAGTTGTGGTATTGCTTCGCCAATAGAACGATGAAGCCCCAAAGGTCTGTTGGAATGTACGGCTTCAAGAAGTGCTTACCGTAAACCAACATCAAACCACTGAACGCCAGTGTTAAGAAGGTAAACGCCATACTCCAGTGCAAGGCACGGTCTAGTCGAGACCAACGTTTGATCTTACGGCCTGTTCTTGGCGCGCTTAGCATTAGCGGGCCAATCACAACGTACATCAAAGTCACGAAAGCAATACTGCCAAAGATAGCGACGGCACCGGCTGGTGACATCCACTTCTCTTTCAATATGTACCACGTTTGACCTGGAGTACTGATCAACACACCATGCTCAGCTGATTGAGATGTGGTGTAACCTTCCTCACCGTTTCTCACTTGTCGCCAAAAATCGGCGCCAGCAAGTTGTGTGATTTCTCGTTGAGCAGAGCTCGATTGAGTTTGTGATGAGTTCGTCTCAGATGCATGACTCATAGGAGAAAGCATTGTTAGTGCTGCCAACATTGGCAGCACTACAAGGAAGAGACGCTTAAACATTGTAAGCATATGTCTCTCCTACTTAGCTCTTAGTCGCATCGTAAGAAAGGTCGTTGCCGTCTGTCCAACCTGCACCTTTCGCACCACGTTCAACAACACGCTGACGGAAAACATCAGAAACTTTCTCTGCGTCACCCGCTAGCAGTGCCTTAGTTGAACAAAGCGAAGCACACATTGGCAGTTTGCCTTCAGCAATACGGTTCGCACCGTATTTTTGACGCTCTTCAACAGAACCTGGCTCTGTTTCTGGGCCGCCAGCACAGAAGGTACACTTGTCCATCTTACCGCGCTCACCAAACGCTTCCTGTTTAGGGAATTGAGGTGCGCCAAACGGACAAGCAAACAAGCAGTAACCACAACCAATACATAGGTCTTTATTGTGAAGTACGATGCCGTCTTCTGTATGTTCAAAACAGTCTGCAGGACAAACTGCCATACATGGCGCATCAGTACAGTGCATACACGCTACTGAGATAGAGTTTTCACCTGGTTCGCCATCGTTCAGTGTCACAACGCGACGACGTTGAATACCCCATTCCAGAGCATCATCATTTTCATTCTTACATGCAGTGACACAACCGTTACATTCGATACAACGCTTGGTGTCACAAAGAAATTTCATTCTAGCCATTTTAAGACTCCTTACGCTTTACGAATATTACAAAGGGTTACTTTCGTTTCCTGCATCAACGTGACAGGGTCGTAACCATATGTGGTTGCTGTATTGGCTGCTTCACCAATAACGTAAGGATCGGTGCCTTCAGGATATTTAGAACGCAAATCTTCGCCTTCGAATTTACCACCGAAGTGGAACGGCAAGAACGCTAAACCCGGTTTAACACGACGAGTAACCATCGCTTTCACCTTGATTCGGCCTTTCTCTGCACCTTCAACCCAAACATCATCACCATCTTTGAAGCCAATGTCGTTTGCGTCTTTCGGGTTCACTTCAACAAACATCTCTTGTTGAAGTTCTGCTAGCCAAGGGTTTGAACGTGTTTCTTCACCACCACCTTCGTACTCAACCAGACGACCAGAAGTCAAAATGATTGGGTATTCAGCAGACTTGTCTTGGTCTTGAATTGACTTGTACAACGTAGGAACACGGAAAATCGCTTCTTTGTCATCCCAAGTTGGGTAATCAGCAACAAGATCACGACGTGGCGTGTAAAGTGGCTCACGGTGTAGAGGTACGCGGTCTGGGAATGTCCAAACAATCGCACGCGCTTTCGCATTACCAAACGGGATACAACCATGCTTGATAGCCACACGTTGGATGCCACCAGAAACGTCAGTCTTCCAGTTTTTACCTTCAGCAGAGGCTTTTTCTTCTGCTGTTAGGTCGTCCCACCACCCCAGTTGTTTCAGCAGTTTGTCACTGAACTCTGGGTAACCATCTTTGATTTCGCTGCCTTTTGAGTAGCTGTCTTCAGCCAATAGGCTTTGACCTTCAAATTCGACACCGAAACGAGTACGGAAGTTACCGCCGCCCTCAGCAACTGGTTTAGACGTATCGTAAAGGATATGCGTACCTGGGTGTTTCATTTCTGGGTTGCCCCAACATGGCCAAGGCAGACCGTAAGTCTCGCCATTCGCTGGGCCGCCTTCTGCAGCAAGCGTGGTTTTGTGGAACGTGTGCCAGTTTTGTTGGTGTTCTTTCAAACGCTCTGGGCTTTGACCTGTATAGCCGATCGTCCACATACCTTTGTTGAATTCACGAGTGATGTCTTCAATCAATGGTTGATTGTTCTCAACACGGATGTTTTTGAACAGTTGATCAGAGAAACCAAGCTTCTTAGAAAGAAGGTACATGATTTCGTGGTCAGGCTTAGATTCGAACAGAGGATCAACAACCTTATCACGCCACTGTAGAGAACGGTTTGACGCCGTTACACTGCCGTAGGTTTCAAATTGAGTGGTTGCTGGAAGCAAGTAAACGCCGTCGGTGCGATCGTTCATTACTGCCGCGACTGTTGGGTATGGGTCAACGATAACCATCATATCCAGCTTCTGCATCGCCTTCTTCATCTCTGGACCACGAGTCTGAGAGTTCACTGCGTGACCCCAGTAGAACATGGCACGGATGTTTTCGCGTTGGCGAATCTTGTCTTTGTCTTCAAGTACGCCATCAACCCAACGAGATACAGGAATACCTGCACTGTTCATTGGTTTTTGACCGCCGTATGCGTTGTCGTCGAAACGGCCTTTCACCCAGTCAAAGTCGATATCCCAAACTTTTGACCAGTGACGCCAAGAACCTTCAGACAAGCCGTAGTAGCCTGGAAGTGTGTCTGACAGTACGCCAAGGTCGGTTGCGCCTTGTACGTTATCGTGACCACGGAAAATGTTTGCACCGCCACCTGACTTGCCGATGTTACCTAGCGCAAGCTCAAGTACACAGTAAGCACGTGTGTTGTTGTTACCCGTCGTGTGTTGAGTACCACCCATACACCAAACGATACAACCCGGACGGTTTTCAGAAAGCAGTTTTGCTGTGTGGTAAACGTCTTGTTCACTTACGCCAGTAACGCGCTCAACTTCAGCTGGGCTCCACTTCGCGACTTCTTCACGGATCTCGTCCATGCCGAATACACGTTGGCGGATGAACTCTTGGTCTTCCCATTTGTTAGCAAAGACATGCCATAACACACCCCAGATAAACGCAACGTCTGAACCTGGGCGAAGAGAAACATAGTGATCAGATTTCGCAGCAGTACGCGTACGACGAGGATCCGCAACAACGATCTTACAGTTGTTCTTCTCTTTCGCGATTAAGATGTGCTGCATCGCAACCGGGTGAGCTTCTGCTGGGTTCGAACCAATGAACAGCATCGATTTACAGTTGTGCATGTCATTGAACGAGTTTGTCATTGCACCGTAACCCCAAGTGTTCGCAACACCGGCTACTGTGGTTGAGTGACAAATACGTGCTTGGTGGTCAACGTTGTTGGTGCCCCAAAGCGAAGCCATCTTACGGAATGCATAAGCTTGCTCGTTACTGTGTTTCGCACTACCTAGGAAGTAAACTGAATCAGGGCCAGACTCTTTACGAAGTTCTAGCGCTTTGTTACCGATCTCTTCAATCGCTTGTTCCCAAGAAAGCTTCTTCCACTTACCGCCTTCCAATTTCATTGGGTACTTAAGACGACGTTCACCGTGGCCGTGCTCACGAAGTGCTGCACCTTTCGCACAGTGTCCACCAGCGTTGAATGGGTGATCGAATGCAGGCTCTTGACCTGTCCATACGCCATTTTGAACTTCAGCGTAGATACCACAACCCACAGAACAGTGAGAACAGATAGTACGTTTCACTTCTGTTTTCGCTTCTGGATCGACTGATTTAGCCTGTGCTTTCTTCATCATACCTGGTGCAAATAGACTTGCGCCTACCACTGCGCCACCAGCAGCTAATGAAGTGTTTTTCATGAAGGCACGTCGAGACACACCTAGCTGATTGGTTTCTTTGCTCACACTATCGGAGCGTTTGACAAGTTTCATCCGTTATCTCCTAAAGTGTGTCGTAGTAATCGCGAATGTGTTGCGTCTCACGATACCCTGTCTTCTTCACGTCTTCTTTCGAAATTTCAACAGTTTCTGAAGCGGTTGCCACTTTAGTTGTACCAGCGACAACGGCACCAGCAACGGCTGCAGTCGTCAAGCCTTTGAGTAGATCCCTACGGCTTGTATTTATATCTTTATTATCTTTCATCATTGCTTCCTTACCTTACGGTAGATCTTTTTTTGGAGGCTTAATGCCCCTCTATCGATATAATCGCGTACTGCTCGATTACTCGTAATCAGTGACGTTTTTCACATCAATCTTTAATTTGTGCTTACTGCTTTTTGTATTCACGCTAAAACGCACTTGTTCTAACGTTAAGAATGCTTCACACAGTTGAGCGGCCGATTTGTAGAAGTTCGCGCTTTCTGCCCCTTCAAGCTGACGCGTGAAAGAGTTAAACCAAGGGCCAAGGTGCTTATTGAATACCGCCTGTTGCAGTGCTTCTTCTTCAGCCGTTAGCATCGCCATCACTTCACACAGTGCTGCGATATGATCTTCCGGCTCTTTCACTTGATCGTCACGCTCAATGCCTAAAAGCTCTAAGTCATGACGAATCTCTGCCAATGGTTTTTCCATCATGGCGCCAGTGCGATGCCAAGAACCAAATGGAACGACTTCTCCACGCCCAATACCGATGAACAAATCTTGATATTCGTCTTCAAGAGCTTCACGGTTTGATTCTGTTGCCGCTTGTTGAATTGCAATCCAAGCCTTTTGCATTGCGCTTTCAGACGCTTCAATATCGAGTGTTTTTAGAAAGTCGATCACCTCTTCAGAAGGTGCGCTGCGAAACAGTGCGGATAGAACCAAATAGATCTCAGTTCTTAGTGTCTGTTCTTGTGCCTGATCCAAATTCGTTTCCAAGGCTAACTCCTAGTATTTCAATTGTTTCAATGGGTCTTGAGCCATTGAATCGAACATATCCACCACACGGCAGTCTTCACACATAGCAATACGATTAATCGTTGCTTCATCTGAAAAGTGAGAGTGACCGCGTAACTTGTTCTGTAACATGTCAATCATAGACTGAGGTGCGAATGGTTTATGGCAACGTACACATTCCGCAGCTTTCTCTTCATGAATCACAACTGCTTTTTGACGTTCTTCTTTTACCCAGTTCATACGAGGCGTAAGAGTCAGAACATTTTCAGGACATGCCTTTTCACACAAGCCACATTGAATACAGTCTTGTTCTACAAATTTAAGTGATGGGGAAGCCCCGTCGGTATGAAGTGCACGTGTCGGACACACAGCCACACAGCTCATACATAACGTACAATCTTTGCTATCACACGAAACGTTGCCGTAAGGTGCGTTTGACGGAAGCTCAACAATATTTTCAACAGGAATACGAGCTGAAGACATCGCATCAAGTGCTGTAAATAGACGTTGGCGCTTGTTGCCTTGAAGATCGCCAAGTGCAAGGTCGAATGAATCCACACAAAGTGTTGGAGGACATTCACGTAGAGATTCTAAGTACAGAATATCGATGGTTTCTTTTGGAATACCGATTTGATCTAGTAGTTCTTGAGCAATCCCTACTTCGTTATTCAGAACACGAATGATCGTTTCTGGCATAAAGCGAGATGCGGCAAACAGAACCTGAGTTGCGCCATTAACTAAAGCTGCAAACCAAGTATCGATACCAATAGATGGCAGTTCTTCTACGACAATTGGAATCACGTTATCTGGTAGCGCTTTAAGAGCCATCACGTTGTAAGTCTCATGACGTGAGCTACAGATAAGTACGATTGGATCCAGACCACCCGCTTGCTCGTAGTTAGCTAGCGTACGTTCAATGAATTTTTGAGTATCGTCAGGGTTAGGTAATGCGTAAGAGATAGCTTCTGTCGGACAGCTCGTTGCACACGTACCCACGCCTTGACATAGGTAAGGGTTAATCTCGATCTTATGACCCGTCTTATCTGAGCCTTCACTTGAAAGTGCACCAGCAGGACAAGCATCAACACAACGCTCACAACCTTTAACACCACGAGAACTGTGTGCACATAGGTCTGTGTCCAAACGGAAGAACTTAGGCTTATCAAACGTGCCCATTAACGTAGGAATTTCTTCTAACGCTTCAGCCAGTTTTGGATAACCACGACCTACTGGGTAATAACCAGGAACAGGCACTTCTTCAGTCATGCAGCTATTCAGACATAAGTCCAAAACCACATCAAAACAGTCATGATTGATTGCTACTTTTGCAAGGTTATTGGTTAGGCCTTTGTTTTCGATTAGAACTTCGAACGTACCAAGGAACCCTGAAACCTGAACAGCATTTGCGTAGTAAAGCTCTGACTCAGTATTCGTTGCCTTCACACCATCTGTCGAAAGCAGTGTTAGGCTTGTTAACTGAGGTAATTGAGCCGCAGCACTTTCAATGATCGCAGTTGGACCAATAACAAGTGTATTACCGCCGCTTTCGTAGCTAACAGTAGGTGGAATCAGATTTGTTAACTCAACTGTATTTTCAAATGCATACAGTCTTGCTTTAGCGTTATTTGAATTTGCTTGTTCTAATAATTGTTTAAGCATTGCTCAGTTCCATCTTTGGACATGGATAATCTGTTCAACCTTTATTGTAGTAAGCGAGAGAGAACTTGCTGAGTAATCCGTTAACAACTAACCCTTTAGCCAGTGTGTCGTTCGTCAGACCGTGAACTCGTCTATCTACAAAAAAGTTGATAATGAACGTTATTTTGCAAATGCCATGCCAATTTAATATGCCTTATATTTCAGTGATTTAATCCTATATAACGTTTATTGTGCGTATAAAAAAACCGCTTGGGACATTTTGTCGCAAGCGGTTCATTGAGTGTTTAGTCAAAATGTACCTATTCTTTGTGTGGTATATTTTGTCCCACCTCTTTCAGGTCTGCTTCGTCTGACATTGTAGCGTTATTATCCGATACTGTGTTTTTATACAGTTCTTTTTCTTGTTCGGTTATTTCGGCACTTTCTGACGTTTCAAGTTTATTATCAGATACCTCAAGATCGCTTTCAGAATTTTCTAAAACTTCACCTTCGTCTTTATTATCAATGATTTGCTCTTCTTCTGGCGCAGTTTCTTCTTCCGTTTTGTCTTTAACCCAATCACGCAAGGTTTCCGCAACCCCTTCAGAAAGAGACTTCAAATTACTGTAATCGTCGTCGTAATCATCTAAACCATCACGAACGTTGAATTCTTCTGAGAGGAATAATTTACGCAATGCCGCTTTTTTTACGCTTTCTGAAGCTTCTGACACCAATAATTGAGCAGCAGACAAGTCTTCAGTGGCTTCTGGTGCGGGATCTTGAACGTCAGAAGCATGAACTTCTTCATTGGTTGCTGGAGACTCATTTTCTAAAGCCTCACGGTCTAATGACTCCGATGTTTCTGCGTCTATAGATGAAGCAGCAGACGAAGTCTTTGCGGAAGTAAGCTCAGTTTCCTCAAGCGTTTGTTGCACTTCTAAAGGTTGGTCGGTTGATTCATCAAGCTTTCGTTGAGACCAACGGCTAAAAAAGTTAGTTGCCATTTGATCGACCCGCGCCTTTACGTTTCTTACGTCTTGCTTCTAATAACTCACCATGACGACCGATGAACGCTTCCATCCAAGCTTGTACAGGTAACGGAATGTCGTATGAAAGGACTTGGTTGTCACCGTCCATGTATTGCCCTGCAACGGTTTGTGATGCTGTAAGTAACTGAATGACGGGCTTAACGCCTGAATCGACATTATCCATCACTAAGAAAAGCTTAGGTTGCTGAGAGCTTAGGTTGAAACGATAGTCTGTACGCTCGTCTTTGTGCAACTGAAGCAAACATACGTCTGGGGTTTCATGTTCAGGTGATAATTCAAAACCGATGAGTTCCCATTGAGTTGCTACCCAAATGCCAGTTTTGATCTCTTTCTCTATTCTTTGGACACCTATTGGCCAAGCTGATTCTGTTTTTTCGTAGTGTTCTTGGAATTCTTTTATCTCAGACATACTGCACCCAATTGATTTTCTTTATTCTGATCGTACGTAGGACATTTTGTACTTCGCATAATCATATACCCTCTACAAAGCAATAAACACGCCAATACATTTTAAGTCCTGCTCCGTCTTTAGTGCGTTTGTCGTAAAGTTACCCCTATAACGTTAGTCGATCGCGCTGGTTTGAGACAGTTAGTCTCGGTGAACTCTCATATTTTGCGCTATTTTAATCGAATGCTTCATGTTTTCTCGAATAGCCGCTATTTTGGAATGAGAATTGCTAAATGCTTGAGTTAAAGCTAAGACTGACTAAGTGACAGAGAACGCATGTATTCTAAAGAGTCGTATGATGACTCTTGCCTAACTTCTTATCCCTTATAATCGCTATCTCATTAAGTAGGACGTGACTGTGGTAAAACCAAACATAATAAAAACCAGTGAAAACCCACTTCAGACCATCGAAGTTGAAGTGTTTGATGAATATGGCGAAAAGCTAACGAAACAAATTGCGTGCGAGCGCCCTCTTACCGTTATGTTGAACTGGAAAGAGATCGTAACTCTAATGACATTGGGTTCACGCCCGGAAGCATTAGTCTTGGGTTATTTGAAAAACCAAAGCTTCCTTTCTGATCCAGAAGCCGTTGAATCAATCATCATCGACTGGGAAACCAGCTCAGCAGCGGTTATCACCAAAGAAGATACGAGCCAACTTGAGCAAGCGCTTAAGAAGAAGACAGTTACCTCTGGCTGTGGCCAAGGTACCATGTATGGCAACGTGATGAAGCAATTGGAAGATTACCAAGTGCCTCAAACCAAGATTAAGCAATCTGAAATCTATACGGCTCTAGAAGCGCTGACTCATTATAACGACACCTACAAGAAAGCGGGTGCGGTTCATGGCTGTGCTGTTTGCAAAGACGACAAGGTTCTATCGTTTGTTGAAGATGTTGGCCGACACAATGCCGTTGATACATTGGCTGGTGAGATGTGGCTTAACAAAGAGACAGGTGAAGATAAGATCTTCTACACCACAGGCCGTTTAACGTCTGAGATGGTGATTAAGGTTGCGCAGATGGGAATCCCTGTTCTACTGTCACGCTCTGGCGTTACACAAATGGGCTTAGATTTAGCGCAGAAGTTCGGCATCACTACGATTGCTCGCGCTAAAGGTTTACGCTTCCAAGTGTTCACGGGTGCAGACAAGATTGACTTTGATGTGAAAGGTGAATAATCAGCAGTCGGAAAAAAGCGTAGGTTTGATTGGTGATTCACTAACCGCTTCTAATTGTAAAGTTCTGATGTAAATAGTTAGTGACCCATCAAGGATAAATACATAGAAACTTAGCTAGATACAAAAACGCCGTCATGCTTTTTAGTATGACGGCGTTTTTAATTTTCAATTTATAGCTTAATTTCCAACGCATAGAGTTGAAAACTAAGGCTAACTTAAAGCTTAGCCGCGTGCTTTCAAGAACTCAGCGTAAGTACCGCGGAAATCGTTGATCTTGCCATCTTTGATTTCAAGGATACGAGTTGCAAGCGAGTCTACGAATACACGGTCGTGAGATACGAAGAACAATGTGCCTTTGTAGTTCTCAAGAGCCAAGTTAAGCGCTTCGATAGATTCCATATCCATGTGGTTTGTTGGCTCATCCATTAGCAGGATGTTTGGTTTATGCATCATGATCTTACCAAGAAGCATACGACCTTGCTCACCACCAGAGATAACCTTTACAGATTTCTTAATGTCGTCTTGACCAAATAGCATACGACCTAGGAAGCCACGAACAACTTGCTCGTCTTCGCCTTCTTGGCGCCATTGGCTCATCCAATCAAACAAGTTCATGTCTGTCTCGAAATCGTGTGCGTGATCTTGAGCGTAGTAACCGATGTTTGAGTTTTCAGACCACTTGTACTCACCTGTGCGAGGCTCAAGAGCGCCAGCTAGTGTGTTAAGTAGTGTTGTTTTACCCACACCGTTCTCACCGATGATAGCAACACGCTCACCTACTTCGAAAATACCGTCGAACTTGTTGTATAGGTCTTCTTCAAAACCTTGAGATAGGTTTTCAACCACAAGTGCGTTACGGAATAGCTCTTTAGACTGTTCGAAACGGATGAATGGGTTTTGACGGCTAGACGCTTTAACTTCGTCTAGTTGGATCTTATCGATCTGCTTAGCACGTGACGTTGCTTGCTTCGCTTTAGATGCGTTAGCAGAGAAACGAGATACGAACGTTTGAAGTTCAGCAATTTGTGCTTTCTTCTTAGCGTTGTCAGACAGTAGACGCTCACGAGCTTGAGTCGCAGCCGTCATGTACTCATCGTAGTTACCTGGGAATAGACGAAGTTCGCCGTAATCAAGGTCAGCCATGTGTGTACAAACAGAGTTTAGGAAGTGACGGTCGTGCGAAATGATGATCATTGTGCAGTTACGTTGGTTTAGCGTATCTTCCAACCACTTGATGGTGTCCATGTCCAGGTTGTTCGTTGGTTCGTCAAGAAGCATGATATGCGGGTCTGCAAACAGTACTTGAGACAATAGAACACGAAGTTTCCAACCCGGTGCTACTTCGCTCATCAGACCGAAGTGCATTGATTCTTCAATACCTACCGCTAGAAGAAGCTCACCAGCTTTAGCTTCTGCCATGTAACCGTCCATTTCAGCGAACTGAACTTCAAGGTCAGCCACTTTCATGCCGTCTTCTTCGCTCATTTCTGGCAAAGAGTAAATGCGGTCACGCTCTTGCTTAATAGCCCAAAGCTCTTTGTGACCCATGATAACCGTGTCGATTACCGTGAATTCTTCGTAAGCAAACTGGTCTTGGTTTAGCTTAGCAACGCGCTCGTTTGGATCGTAGCTTACGTTACCAGCACTTGGCTCAAGTTCACCAGATAGGATCTTCATGAACGTCGATTTACCACAGCCATTCGCGCCGATTAAACCGTAGCGGTTGCCTTCGCCGAACTTAACTGAAATATTTTCGAAAAGTGGCTTAGCGCCGAATTGTTGGGTGATATTTGCTGTGGAGATCAATGCCGTTACCTTTTTAATGTGAAAAACGCCGCAACGTTACTTCTTCGGGGCTTTAACTGCAAGTCTTGATTGCAATTACTCGCCATTAAGTGAGTGATAACCTAGCCAAATCATAGTTTGAGCTGACTCACATTTTTGATTTTCTATTTGTCGTTAAAAAACCATCTACTTTCAGGAAAAACAAAATATCGAACAGCCCCCCATAATGGGCGGTATATAACGTCCCAAATCATGCCAATCATTGAATATATCGTATACTGATTGGTCACAGTAAAACTAACCCGATCAAAGCAACAAAAGACATAGGCAAGACTAGCCTAATCTCTGACAATTTCATGACAAAACCAGCCCAAACGGGAATAAAGTACTCGCCCCCGATACGGGGTTGGATTTCACAAAGTAAGATTAACTAACTATAGTAATCCTAACCTCATAATTCTAAGAGACTTTTATGCGTTCACTTTCGCGCTTCTTAATCTTCACTTTGGCCATTATCTCTTGGCCTAGTCATGCCAACTTGGAATATGACTTACAATCTCAGCCGCAGGTATCCGATTCTGCTGTTGATCTCGATGATCGAATTGATTCGTTACCCGACCCCCTCTTTATGGAACCGTCGGACAGACGCCAAGTCAATATATTGCTCGCTGAAGTGCTACAAGTTCAAAAGCAGGAAATCAAAACCTTCGAGCAACAGATAAAAGCCTACAGAGCGAACAACGACACCGATCAATGGTTTGCCGTTCAAACCAGTTACGTCACTTTGAATAGCTTGAATGTGAGCAAGCAACACCTGTTAGAGCAGACGAATTCCGCTAATAAAGAGCGCCTAACGGGTTTTGGCCCCTACGGCGTAACTCAATTTAAGCAAGAGTGGGAATTAACCAAGCTCAACATTGAGTATCTTGTTTACTTCCAAATTCGTAGCTTTAAAGCGCTCGTTAAAGACATCTTTATTTCGCCAGTGCCTGTGATTGGTGCATCGTTAAAAGTGTTGTTTATCTATTTTGGTTTAGCGTGGTGGCTTGCCAATAGCACTCGTTTGATTGAGTTGTTCAGAATTAATTTTCTTGAAGCGAAAACGAACCCTCCATTTTTAGTACGTGTGATCTGGTACATCAGCCGCGCTGATCGTGCGATTGCTTGGTTAATTGCGATTACGCTTTCTCTAAGAGTGCTCTCCAGCATCCCTAGCCTGCAACACCTGATTTTCCTTGAGATCTTCACTTGGTGGATTCTAGGTGGTTCGATTGCTATCAGCTTTACTTTGGAATTTGCGTATCGTTTGGGCCGCACATCCAATCAAGAAGTGATTGCGCTGCGCCTATCGACCATTCGCCGTTATGTTTGGAGCTTCATTGTTGCGGGTGTGACTTTGCAAATATCGAGTATCACGCTAGGCAAAGGCACTATCTATAGCTGGATCTACAGCGCCCTATTTTTCTGGTTTGTACTGGTTACCATTTCAGTGCTTAGATTATGGCGTGCGAAAGTCTTCGATACGCTGCAACACATCTCTGATCGTCCGGTATGGGTGAACTGGGCAGTAAACCGCAAGGATACCTTCTTACTTAATATATTGGCGACGGCCATTGGCATCGTATGGTTGAGTGTTTACAACTTCCAACACCGCATCATGGCCTTACTGTCTAATTACACACTGTTTAGCCAAGCTTTGGCGTACCTGTTTAGAATTGAAGTGGCTAAGCAGTCTGACCTTGACAAGAATCAGCAAAACTTGGTTCGAATCAAAGGCGATCAAACCTATGAATACATTCTTCCGGGTAATATCGACAGCACGCTGATTGATTACGCCGGTGATGAGGTTAAGCAACTGTCTCGCTACTTGATGTCAGACAGCCCTGCTATCTGTATTGTTTCAGGTGAACGTGGTGTGGGCGCAACAACGCTGCTTTATACACTGCTGCACAAAGTCTCTAACGCTGAACCTGTCTACGTAAGTTGCCCTTACGCTGGTTATCAAGAGCTGTTAGCGCATCTAGCGGTGAGCATCGGCTTGGAAGAAAAAGCGACTGAGATTCAGATCTTGGCTCACCTTCGTAAAAGCAAGACCACGTACTTGATTGCGATCGATAATGCACAACGTCTAGTTAAGCCAATGGTTGGCGGCTTGTCTGATCTGATACGTTTAACCAATCTACTGCGTCGTTCTAAAAAGAACCACCGTGTCGTGATATCGATCGCCAAATCAAGCTGGCGGTTTGTCGATCGAGCGCGTGGCGAACGTTTGCTGTTTGACTTGGTGTGTTTCCTTCCGCGTTGGACAGAGAAACAAGTCGGTGAGCTTCTAAATAGCCGTATTAATACGGAGCTTGAGAAGCCGTTATCGTTTGATGGTTTGGTGGTGCCTAAACAGTGGGACCAAGATGACATGAGCGAGGAAGATCGCGCACGCCAAGGCTTCTACCGAATCTTGTGGCATTACTCTGATGGTAACCCTACCGTTGCGTTGCGCTTCTTCCGACTCTCATTGAATCGAAACAAAGATACCGATCAAGCCGTGGTGCGCTTGTTCCATGTACCAGAAGCACAAGAACTAGAAAACATGCCAAAACCTATGCTGGCTGTGCTTCGTTCTATCGTGCAGTTGGAAATCGCGTCTCCGGAAGTCTTGTCTGATTGTACGCAGCTAAGCACGGCTGAGATAACCGGCATTCTGCGTTACTTTGAAAGCCGTGGTTATATTGGTTGGCATGAAGAAAAGGCTCGAATTTCCGAGCACTGGTTCCGCCACATTACTAACGTTCTCGACCGTCAACATCTACTGGTGAAGTAAAATGAAGAAGTTATTTATCCTACTATTTGTTGGCTTGGCAAGTGCTGTCAGTTTCCCGATCTTTGCGACGGAAGAGTTAGCCAATGTAGAAAACATCTCAAAGATAGCGAGTCTAGTGCGATGGAGCGGCGTGTTCTTCTCCATGATCGTTATTGCGGCGATGTGGTTACTGCTTAAGTTTATCAACTCGATGGTGACCAGTTTTGGTAGCCAATTCGTGCAATACCGAATGCTGCTACAGAAACTGCAGTCGTTTACTCAGTTCTTTATCTATGTGAGCACAGGTCTTATCGTGTTCATGATGAGCTTTAGAATCAACGACCAAATACTGGCTTTGATTGGTGGTACCCTCGCCGTGTCAGTCGGCTTTGCGCTTAAAGATTTGGCAGCTTCATTCATCGCGGGCATCACGGTAATGATTGATAGGCCCTTTCAAGTTGGTGACCGCGTCACGTTCGAAGGCAACTACGGTGATATCATTACCATTGGTTTGCGTTCAGTGCGAATGAGAACCCTGAACGATGACATCATTACCATTCCGAACAACAAGTTCTTAAATGAAGTGACCACCAGTGGTAACTACGGTGCGTTGGACATGCAGGTGGTGATTCCGTTTTACGTTGGTATGGATGAAGACATCACCCTAGCCCGCGATCTGATTCAAGAAGCGGCGTCTTCAAGTCGTTATATCCACTTGCCGAAACCTGTAACGGTTTTGGTTAAACAGACGATTACCGATAACTACCTAGCAATACAGCTAACTTGTAAGGCTTACGTTGTGGATACTGCGTATGAGAAGCTGTTTGAAACCGACATTACTTTGCGTGTGATGAAAGAGTTTAAGAAGCACAACATCAACCCACCGAAAATTTCAGTAGCGGCGCATTAGGCTTGATGCTTTAGACGTTTGTTGCTTATAGCAAATGACTAGCCATAAATAAAAACACCTCCGAACTTATCGCAAGTGCGGAGGTGTTTTTTATGAGCTTTTTATCTTTAAGCTAATAGTCCTATTGATGCTAAACCTTAAAGTATTTCAATTGCTCAGTAAGGTGTTCTGTAGTGTTCGCCATTTTCTGACTGTCTTCTGCGAGCGATTGTGAGGCTTGGAGTACCTCATTTGCAGCGAGATGAATCCCAGTAACACTTTCACTCATTTCAGTGGCTACCGTGCTTTGCTGCTCCGAGGCTGCGGCAATTTGTGCCACCATGTCATTGGCGTTATGCAGTTCATTCACAATCACATCGAGTTGTTGACGAGTTTCGTTAGACGCGACAACACTGTGATCAACCTTCTCGTTACTGCTTTGCATTGCCTTAAAGGTCCGTTCTGCTTGTTGAGTCAGTTTCTCAATCGTGGATTGCACTTCGTTAGTTGAATTTTGAGTGCGGCTAGCAAGATTTCGAACTTCATCAGCAACCACTGCGAATCCTCTGCCTTGCTCTCCTGCACGTGCCGCTTCTATTGCTGCGTTGAGCGCTAACAAGTTCGTTTGTTCTGATACATCACGAATCACACCAACGACTTGGCTTATTTCAGTCACGCCTGATTGCAGATCTCTGACTAAGTTATTCGCGTTACTTAATTTCATAGCTGACTGACTTTATTATTTGTTTTGATTATGGATTTTCGGTCAAGGTATCAAAATTTCGTACAGTTCAGATGATATGCATCAAGATCAAAAGATATACACTGTGTTACATAACCAAAAAGAGGTGCTCGTCAAACCGAAAGAGGTTGAGATTTGGTTTGCGATAGATTAGTAGTGCGGAATTTTCGTGCTTGGGCTAAAACGTTCGTGTAATAGCCCAAGCGCGTTAGAAATATTATCAGATGATAATATCAGTGAATGAGTTCTTAGAACTTATAGGTTTGATACAAGCAATTGAGGTGTCGCTTTCTGTTGAAGATAGATACTAAAGCAACTTCCCTTACCTACCTCAGATTCAACTCGGATCTCGCCGCCAGTTTGGCTCAAGATACTCTGAGATACTGACAACCCTAAGCCCGTGCCATCTCGTTTGGTGGTATAGAAAGGCGAGAAGATACGTTTCAGTTGTTCTTCCTTAATACCGCAGCCTTCATCTTGAACATGAACGATAGCGCCATGAGACACACCATTTTCAACCCAGTCTTCACTCGAAATGGTTAACGTGCCCTGACCGTCCATTGCATGAATCGCGTTCATTTGTAGGTTAACCAGAATCTGTAGCAATTGGTTTCGATTGACCTCGACTGAGGTTTTAGCGTTCAGCTGCGATACGTACACAATGCCTTTCTTCTTCGCACCTGTTTTTACGAGCGTAATACTTTCATCCACTATTGGGTTGATATGTTGCCACGTAATTTCGTCTTGTACGCCGCCGTGACGGCTGTATTGAAGCAGGCTTCGTGTGATATTTCGAATTCGGTCAATCTGCTCCATGATCGCGTGGACTTCCTCATCTACACGGCTCACTTCATCGCCCAGTTCAAACTTCATCAGTTCAACGTTGCCAAGAATCACGGCGGTTGGGTTATTGATCTCATGAGCAATACCTGCCGTTAATTCACCTAACGCGGCCAGTTTTTCATTGACCACCAGCTTATCTCTGGCTTGATTGAGAAGCTTGATGTGCAGTTCGAGTTCTTCAGTTTTCTCTTTCAAACTCGCGGTACGAGAATGCACTTTGCACTCAAGTTCAGACGCCGCTTGTTGAATCTCTTGATTGCGCTCGTGCAGTAGATCCAACATCTTGTCGAATTGTTTAGCGAGCAGTGTCAGTTCGTGTTGATCATCCAAACCTAGCGTACCAATTCGCTTGTCTTGCCCCATCTGGACTAGCTTGACGACCTTATGAATGCGTTCGATTGGGTTGAAAAGATCACGTGCGCCACGGTGAACGATCAAACCGGATGCCAACAGAAGCAACACAATGGTAATGCTAATTTCGCCAAGGTTGGTCAAGTACGTTTCTATCAGCGGCCAAATCAAATAACCGGTGTAAAGCATACCAATCACATTATTAAACTGGTCATGGATTGGTTGGTAAGCTGTGATGTACCAAGCATCGTAAACATACGCTCGATCTAGCCACTCTTTACCTTCATTCAAGACTTTCGAGTGAACCTCGTGAGAAACACGTGTACCAATGGCGCGCCCTACACTGTCTTCACTGCTCAAAGGCACGTTGGTGCTAACACGAAGATCATCAAGGAAAACCGTGACCGTTCCTATATGACGATTAAAACCTTCTCGTTGTGGATAGATAAGGTTACTGATTTGGTCAACAAGTTGAGTACTGTTATTCAGTAAGATCCCACCATCCAGAAAACCAATCACATGATCATGTTCATCTTTGATGGATACAACGGTTCGGCTTACCAATCCGCGAGTCTCGACCTCTTGCCCGTTGAGCATCGGAACTTCCGCTTTTTTAGCGAGGTCACGATCGAGATAATTGAGTTCATTACGGCTTAAGACACTGAAAAATGAAGGCTTGTGAGTTAAGTTTAGATATTCGAGTTTCTTTTCCATGCTCTCGACACTGCGCCAGCGCAGAAAATCGAGCTCATAGCGAGATTTGTTCTCAGACACCCAGCGAGTTAGCTCTTCGTGTGAAAGATCACTCGCGAGTTTGGTTCGAAAGTTATAAGACTCGGCGAACGCACGAACGTTGTATGCTTGCTGATTTTGGATCAGGTGAATACTGTTATCGGCAACATCCAAGCGTTCATCAACATCAATCAGAGCGCCCTGCCACGTGTAATGTATTGACCAATACAGTGTGATAGCCACAAGCGCGCACAAGGTCAGAATGATCGGAGCTGATGTTAGGAATAATAATCGGTAGCGAACCATGGTTTTGAATCGGAACGCCCACTTTGACCACCAACGACGTCTAATCGGCATATTCAGAGCCTTCTGTGTTCCAATCTTTGTACTTACGCTCTAGCGTTTTACGTGCGACGCCAAGATCTCTTGCAGCTGCCGATTTATTGCCATCATGAAAACTAACCAGCTGTTCTATATGAGATTTTTCTACTTCTTTGAGTGTCCAAGTGTTTGGATAACCCTCGGCAGCGTCTGCATTATTCAAGTTTGGCATTTCCGCACCATGTGACACCGTCACTGAAATACTAGCGGGAACAGCATCACCATTAATCTCGCGCCAATAGTGTGCTGGTGGCTTGTCTAAAAGAATGCATCGTTCGACTAAGTTTTTAAGTTCACGAATATTTCCCGGCCATTCGTATTCGTTCAACGCCAAGATATCTTCATGTGCCCAATTTGGAACTGGCATGCCAAGCTCGCTCGATAAAAGACGAGTAAAGTATGGAACAAGTTCAATCAGGTCTGACGGGCGCTCTCTCAATGGCACCACATCAATCTTAAGTACATTGAGTCGGTAGAACAGATCGCGGCGGAAATGCCCTTTATCGACCTCTTCTTGAAGATTTCGGTTGGTCGCCGCCACCACTCGTACGTCAACGGAAATTTCCTTCTCGCTACCGACTGGACGAATGGTTCTTTGCTCTAACACGCGTAACAATGCAGCTTGCATTGGCAGTGGCATTTCACCAATTTCATCAAGGAACAAGGTGCCACCACTTGCGACTCGGAAAAGACCTTCACGGTTTTTCTTCGCACCAGTAAATGCGCCTGATGTATGTCCAAACAGTTCACTTTCTAGAAGTTCTGGAGCAATCGCACCACAGTTGATTGGCACAAATGGACCTGTGCGTTTACTGGCTTCATGTACACCACGAGCAACCAGCTCTTTGCCGGTACCCGACTCACCTTCTATCAAGACGGACGCTCGAGACGGTGCAAATTGACTGATCAGCAATTTAAGTTGTTTGGTCTTGTCTGAATTGCCAATCAGTTCAGTCTTGATATGACGACTCACATCACGCTTCAACGCGTACTGCATTCTTTGGTCGAGTCGCTTATCCATACAACGCAGAACCGCTTGTATCATCTGTTCGAGGTTGAACGGCTTAAGAATAAAATCTGAAGCACCAAGCTTAAGCGCGGATATGGTCATCTCTAGATCGGCATAACCCGTCATGAAAATCACATCGGCGCGTTTGTCGTTGTCGTTAAACGCCTCTTCCCACTCAATGCCAGAGCGGCCTGGTAGGTTGATATCAAGGACAATCAGATCAAAATGTTCGCTCGAACGCAGCGTTTCAGCCTCTTCAACCGATCCTGCGCTCGACACCTTGCCAAAGAACTTACCCAGTGCTTTCTTTAAGATAGCCTGCATACCCAATTCATCATCGACCACCAAGACGGAAAACGCCTGATACTGAGTCAATGTGTTCGGGTTGAGATTGGATGCAGATGAACTAGGTAAAGACATAATGATTAGCCGGTGAGAAAAGTTGGGACAGAGTGTACCAATTAACCTTTTCTCCAACAGGGACAATGTGCGACATTTTGTCCTAGCTCATGTTTTGATTCATTTTAACGGGGTAAAAGACTCAGTTTTGTCCGAAATAACAGCAATTTAAAGAAATCTGATGCATTATTTGTTGGCATTAAGATTGCTTATAAGGTGTAGATTTCTAATTACAACAATTAGCGTCTTATGCACATGCCCTCTTTGAGCCCTTTAAAATTGAAGGCATGTCATTCATTTATAACAGAATGGACATAATAATAATGAAAGCAATTCCCCTAACTATTGCAGCTCTATCTATCGTCAGTTACACGGCTAGCAGCGCGGAAGACACCACTCATATTAAGTTGGCGACAACCACAAGTACTTATCACTCTGGTCTACTGGACTACTTATTGCCTGAGTTCGAAAAAGATTCTGGTATCAAGGTTGATGTTCTAGCTGCGGGTACCGGTAAATCACTTCGCATGGGCGAAAATGGTGATGTTGATTTGGTAATGACTCACGCACCAAAAGCTGAAGCGAATTTCGTAGAAAAAGGCTACGGCGTTTTACCTCGTAAGCTGATGTACAACGACTTTGTGATTGTGGGCCCTCAAAGTGACCCAGCAAAAATTGAATCTCAAAAAGCTGTAGCTGATGTATTCAAAGCAATCGCAACCAACAACGCGACGTTTGTGTCTCGTGGTGACGATTCAGGCACGCACAAGAAAGAGATGGGCATTTGGGCACAGACCAAAATGGAACCAAACTTTGGTGGCTACCGCAGTGTTGGTCAAGGCATGGGCCCTACTCTGAACATGGCGTCTGAAATGCAAGGCTACACCATGACAGACCGTGGCACATGGTTGGCTTACCAAAACAAACTGGATCTTAAAATCCTTTTCCAAGGTGACAAGAATCTATTTAACCCTTACCAAGTGATTCTGGTTAACCCTGAGCGCTACCCAAGCATTAACTACCAAGCAGCGAAAGTATTCAGTGATTGGTTGGTGAACCCTAAAGGTCAGAAACTGATTAACGACTTTAAACTGCATGGCAAACAGCTGTTTGTAGCGAGCGCAGAGTAGTTTTTCGTCAGCGTAGATTCGTTTATAACAAGCTGAGAATGGTTTGTTGTAAGTACTAATTCCAATTAGCACTACGCTTAACTAACCAGTTAACTGAAGCATTTAAAGAAACAATAGCTGGCCAATATAGGCTCAATAATATTGTGTCAGCTATGATTAACATCAGTCATTACCGATAAAGACCTATTATCGATTCACACGAGATACTTCATGACCCTATGGCAAACAACGATTGATGCAATGAACCTACTAGTGAGTTTTGACCACGAATTGTGGAAAATCGTCGCGGTATCTTTCAGCGTATCTTTGTCCGCCATCTCATTAGTGATTATTCCTGCAATCATCATGGCTTTCTTATTGGCTTATACCGAGTTCCCCGGGAAGTGGGCATTATTATCGGTGATCAACACCCTGCAAGCTATCCCAACCGTGGTTATCGGTTTGTTGATGTACATGATGCTCTCTCGCTCTGGCCCGTTAGGTGATTGGGAATTACTGTTCACCCAAAAGGCGATGATTCTAGGTCAGATGCTGATCTGTTTCCCAATCCTAGTCGCGATGATGCACGGCGCTCTGCAGGCCAGTGACCGCCGAGCGGTTGAAACGGCGCGCACGCTTGGCGTATCAACGACTCGTGTGGCGTGTACGTTAATTTGGGAAACGCGCTTCCCTCTTTTAGCTGCAACTATCGCTGCCTTCTCTCGTATCGTCACTGAGGTTGGTTGTTCAATGATGGTCGGTGGCAACATTATGGGGATGACAAGAAACATCCCAACAGCTATCGCTATGGAAAGCCACAAAGGCGCATTCGCTCAAGGCGTCGCCCTCGGTATGGTGTTATTAGCATTGGCATTAGCCCTTAACTTTTTCCTTTCCAGTGTGAGAGGAAAAGGCTATTTAAGAACTTAGGAACGCTGTCATGAGTATAAAAATAACAACGCAGCAAATTTCAATGCGCTACAAAGAGCGTGTTTTGTTCCATATTCCCGAATTGTCGATCGGCCCCAACGATGCCATTTATCTCAAAGGAGATAATGGTGTGGGTAAAACGACCCTACTTAAAATATTGTCTGGATTGATTCAGCCCAGCTCTGGCCGCATTCAGTCTCCGACACAAAGCTGGCAGCAGATCTTATTCCCTAGGCTCAAGTTCAAAGACATTATCTACCTGCATCAAACCCCCTATCTTTTTGATGGCTCGGTGTACCAAAATGTCGCTTATGGCATTCGCTTTAACAAAGAGAGCCAAAAAGATAAGCGAGCTCAAATAATTAATGCATTGAGAATGGTAGGTTTAGAAACCCTGGCAGATGAGCATATTTCTGTGTTGTCTGGCGGTGAGCGTCAACGCGTAGCAATGGCTCGAGCTTGGATTCTTAAGCCTTCAATCTTGCTTATGGATGAACCAAGTGCTTCTTTAGACAAAGAATCTATTGAAAGATTGGTGATTATGGCCGAAGATCTTCTTCAGAGAGGCGCGAGTTTAGTCATCACCAGTCACCAAACTAACGCGTTAACCGATTTATGTAAGAAGCAGTGGTGGATCAAAGACAATACTTTGACCGAATCCCCGCTTCTGCAAGTTATTCAGAAAGATAAAGCACAAGAGAATATTTATGTTGCTTCCAACGCAAACTAGTTGGGTTATTTTGGCTGGCGGACAGGCCAGCCGTATGGGCGGAAAAGATAAAGGACTCGTTGAGCTCAACGGTTCTCCGCTTATTCAATACGTTATAAACAAGCTGTCACAACAAGATGTCAGCATCACTATCAATGCCAATCGTAACTTAGACAGTTATAAAGCATTTGCTCCGGTTGTTTCCGATTCTTTCCCTGACTACCCGGGTCCGTTGGGTGGCATTCATGCTGGCCTTAAAAACGCGAACACCGACTGGGTTGGCTTTGTCCCGTGCGACAGCCCACAAATCAGTGACGACCTTGTTGAGCGTTTTTGTTCTGCAGTTAAAGAAGACAGCGACATTCTTGTCGCGCATGATGGCGAATTTAAGCAACCTGTATTCACCCTATTCCACAAGCGTGTTCTACCAAAGTTAGAAGCGTTTTTGGAACGTGGTGATCGTAAAATCATCTTGCTATACAAAGAGTGTGTTACCGAATACGTTGATTTCAGCGATTCTCCTAACTGCTTTGTTAATCTCAACACGCCAGAAGAACTCACCCAATTCGGAACGCTTCAATAATGAAAGATTCTAAACAACGCCCTAACCTTCCTTTATTGGGCTTTGCTGCTTATAGCGGTACAGGCAAAACGACCGTACTTGAAGCCCTGCTTCCTCTGTTGACTGATGCGGGTTTAAAAGTTGGCGTGTTAAAACATGCTCACCACGATTTTGATGTCGATAAGCCGGGTAAAGACAGTTACCGCTTACGTAAAGCGGGCGCGAACCAAATGTTGATTGCTTCTCGTAATCGTCACGTGATGATGACAGAAACACCAGAAGCCGAAGCAGATTTTTATTACCTGCTGACTCGATTTGATACCAACACGCTTGATCTGATTTTGGTTGAAGGCTGTAAGAACATCGCCTTCCCTAAAATTGAACTGCACCGAGATGAAGTGGGCAAACCTTGGTTATATCCAAACGATAACAACATTATTGCTATCGCGGCAGACAGCCAAGTTGAATCAGAGCTGCCACAAATGGCGATCAGCGACTTAGAAGCGATTCGTGATTTCATCATCGATTACGCGCAGTCCTTTGACCTTGTCTCTACAACAGGCAGAGCCGTGTCATGCTCACCTTCAAAAGACGCAGCGCCAGCTGTTTGTTGTGATTCGTTCTCTCCTGCAGGTTTAACCGTTACTCAAGGCCAACAAAAGATTGTTGATAGCATTGACGCACTCGATCTCACAGAGAGTGTTGAATTACTGCAAGGCTACGGCCGCGTGCTGGCTGAAGATGTGATTTCGCCAATCAACGTTCCTCAGAATACCAACTCTGCAATGGACGGTTATGCAATTCGTAGTGAAGATCTAGAATTGGACAGTTACAACATCGTTGCTGAAGTCATGGCGGGTCACAGCTACGAGCAAATCGTGCAACAAGGTGAAGCCGTTAAAATCATGACCGGCGCACCAATGCCAGAAGGCGTTGATGTTGTCGTGATGCGTGAACAAGCCGTCCAAGATGGCGATAAAGTTAGCTTCCCTGATGCTAAAATCTCGGTTGGACAAAATGTCCGTATGGCAGGTGAAGATTTAGAAATCGGCCAACCTGTCTTTACACGTGGCACACGCATTGAAGCGCCAGAAATGGGCATGATGGCGTCGTTAGGTTTTGGTACCTGCCCTGTTCTGCGTAAAGTGAAAGTGGGTGTGTTCTCTACGGGTGATGAAGTTCAAGCGCCGGGTCACGAGCAAAAACCAAACTCTATCTATGACTCAAATCGTTTTACTATTATCGGCATGCTTCAAAAGCTCGGCTGTGACATCGTCGATTACGGCATCATTGAAGATGATGAGCAGAAGATGATGGATGTGCTGCATTCTGCGTCGCTTGAAACCGATATGGTTTTGACTTCTGGTGGTGTGTCTGTTGGTGATGCGGATTACATCAAGCTTGCGTTAGATAAACTGGGTGAAATCAACTTCTGGCGTATCAACATGCGTCCAGGTCGCCCATTGGCTTACGGTAAGATTGAGAACAAGCCGTTCTTTGGTTTACCGGGTAACCCTGTTGCTGTGATGGTGTCATTCATTAACTTTGTTGAGCCTGCGATCCGCAAGCTTCAAGGTCAAACGAACTGGACACCAGTAAAAGCAAATGCTGTAGCAACTGAACAACTGCGCTCACGCCAAGGCCGTACTGAATTTAGCCGTGGTGTGTTCTCGATGAATGAATCTGGCGTGCTTGAAGTGAAAACAACGGGCAAGCAAGGTTCAGGTATTCTGCGTTCAATGAGTGAAGCGAACTGCTTAATCGAAATCTCTCCAGCAGTTGATACTGTGAAAGTTGGCGAGACAGTGACGATCATTCCTCTGCAAGGTCGCGTTTGATTCAAAACAAACACCTAAATTGACTTAGCAGCTTTTTAATTAACTTAGCTGCTTTTTAAATGATTTGGAAGATCTTCGCCAAAACATAAACGAAGCCCCTATATAGATTTTTCAATGTTAAGGGGCTTTTGTTTTTTTCGTTCGTGAAAAAACAACCTGTTCGTTTCCTAAAAGACAAATAGCTTAAATTACGCTAAACGTTTAGAACGATAATCTTAAGATTTCTTA
Organism: Vibrio sp. 10N.286.51.B11; assembly: GCF_041469245.1. Classification (NCBI taxonomy): domain Bacteria; kingdom Pseudomonadati; phylum Pseudomonadota; class Gammaproteobacteria; order Vibrionales; family Vibrionaceae; genus Vibrio; species Vibrio sp. 10N.286.51.B11. The sequence continues at coordinate 113,932 of NZ_JBFRKI010000007.1, forward strand.
CCATTACCTTGAGCCACGTACGGTTTTTATGTAGAGTGCGCGCAAAGTAATAATTCTATTGGAGAGCAACCATGGCTCGTACCATTCTGTACACTTACAAAGACGAAGACAAAGAGTTACTGTTTTCAAAACAAGAACACCGCACGATCCAAGAAGCTGTTGCTGCAGCTGAAGGCATCGATATCTCTGAGTATCTAAAAACTGAGCAACAGCTTGAGTTGATTTCTGATACTAAAGCGGTTCGCAACTACCAAGACAACTACTTCCGCAAGCTTGGCTTTACTAAGCTTACGTTGAAGCAAAAAGACAATCTTGGTGTTGGTAAAAAGAAGAAGTAAGCCCTCTTGGCTCTTTTCTTGATATGTCGTTTCTAGCTTTTCGTTTGTAGTTAACAGCTAACAGCTAAAGAAACCAAAGCACCGAACAATAAAAAATGCCGCAACCTCTTTCGAGATTGCGGCATTTTTATTTGTACTTTTTAACTATCTAACCTTAGCTAGCTTAAGTCACGATTACTTAATGTTAAGGAATGCAGCACCACGAACGCCGCCTGAATCACCATGCTTCGCTTTGATGATCTTTGGACATTTCGCTACAGACAGTAGGTATTTAGGGATACGCTTTGGCATCTCTTCGTAGATAAGTTCGAAGTTTGAAAGACCGCCACCCAATGCAACTACGTGTGGATCAAGACCGGTAAACAGGTTCGCGAAACAGATAGCCAATAGCTCCATGAAACGATCAACGTGATCAGCCGCTTTTGCTTCACCTTCGTTGTACGCTTGAATGATCTCGATTGCTTTCTTCTTCTCGCCGAAGTAGTGCTCGTAAATCAATTCAAAGCCACGACCTGATAGGTAGCTGTCTAGACAACCTTTCTTGCCACAACCACAACCGAGTAACGGTGCGTTGTCGCCAAGGTGGAACCAAGCATCAATAGGAAGACGCATATGGCCCAGTTCACCAGCAACGTGGTTACGACCAGAGAACACTTTGCCTTCGTAAACTAACCCGCCACCAAAACCAGTACCTAGAATTAGGCCTGCTACTGATGGTTCGTCTTTAAGCTCGTCATCCCACGCTTCTGAAAGCGCAAAGCAATTCGCATCATTTTCAATTTTCACACTACGACCAATAAGTGCTTCTAGGTCTTTACGTAGTGGTTTCCCCGTTGAAGCTGGCACGTTAACAACCAGCATTGTGCCGTCGTCAGCATCTTCCATACCAGGAAGACCAAGACCAATTTTACCTTCGCAAGAAAATTCACTGTCGTACTTCTTCACCAAACCGGCAATCGTATCAAGTAGCAGTTGATAATCTTCAGTAGGCGTTGGTACGCGTTCTGTTGCTACTCGCTCAAGTTTTTCATTGAACGCACCAAATTCAATTTTTGTGCCGCCAACATCGAAGCCGTAATACATGAAATCTCTCCAATTTTTCCCTAAATTCGGGCAAATAAATTTTTCAAATTAAACATCTAGGACGCATTATCCATAACACTCCCCCTACAAACCGTGATGGATAACAAACTTATCTCGTGTTCGAATCTGTTTGAACAACAAGTCAGCACAAAGCGGTTAAAGGTTAGAGTGACGTCTCATTTTTAGTGTGCTCTATGAAAGCGTTCAGGCTTGGTTTGGTTGGATCGGACTTATAACGCGTCTTACTTAGCATGTAGCTTTCACGAAATGTCTCAAACCACAGCTGTAAAGTCTTTGCGCCCTGCTCTTCACCAGCCTGTTTCAAAACCAAGCTCGCTACTTCTGCAGTCGAGAGATGTTGTTCGTTGTCTGACTTACGCATCATGTATTGCGAAACCGATTCTGGTTCGATCGACAACACCGGTAAGTCTTGCAGATACTCTGAACGACGGAAAATACGTCGTGCTTCACGCCAACTACCATCAATAAAGATCAGCAGCAACGTCTTGTTCGAATCTCGCATTTCAGCAAGATCTGCAACCACACGCGATTTGTCATCGGTATAATCTTCAGGAAAGACCACGACTGGCTGATATTTATCGTCTTTCAGCACATCAAGCATCTCTTGATTTGGTTCAGTGCGGTGCCAAAGGTAGGCATAGCTGTCTTTAACGGTATCAAGGATTAAACGGCCGGTATTACTTGGTTTGAGTATTTCGTTGTCCGATAAGATCAACATGGTCGCGACGTTCGTATTTACGTCTGGTTGATGTTCACAGATACAGCTGTCTTGTTTGATTTTACAGAACTGACATCGAACCACTTTACACCCGCGCGCGTTAAACGGCTTGGTAGAAAGAGACAAACGGTGTTGATATAAACGGTGAAAAGCGTGGATTCTCATGGACAATAACGATAAATCTAGAAAAGTGGCACGATTGTACTTACAGTGTCCCTAGAATGATAGAAGGAATTCCCATGCAAGACCCATCACTGCTTCGCCTTGTTTTCTTTATTAGCGCTTTTGTTTTGTGTGCGTTGTGGGAATATCGTGCGCCAAGAAAAACGTTGACTCAAAATAAATGGTTTCGTTGGGGAAATAACTTCTCATTAATGGCGCTTAACAGTGTTTTATTGGCGACATTAATACCTGTTGCGGCATTTCAAGCGGCACTGATTGCGGAACAAAATCAATGGGGTCTGTTCAATAACATTCGCCTACCCTTTGAAATCACCGTGTTCCTTTGTGTCGTGTTATTAGATCTTGCCATTTACACTCAACATTTAGTCTTCCACCGTATCCCTGTCCTGTGGAAACTTCATCGCGTCCATCATGCCGATTTAGATATCGATGTCACAACTGGTACCCGCTTCCACCCCATCGAGGTGATTTTATCTATGTTAATTAAAGTCGCGTTGATTTTCGTATTGGGTGTGCCCGCACTAGCGGTTGTGATATTCGAGGTTGTGCTTAATGTGAGTGCTATGTTCAATCACAGCAACGGTCGTTTACCTTTATGGTTCGACAAGCAGCTTCGTAAAGTGATTGTGACACCAGACATGCACCGCGTTCATCACTCGGTCATTGTTAAGGAAACGCACTCAAACTTTGGCTTCTTTTTATCAGTGTGGGACATCTGGTTTAAGACTTACCGCGCCCAACCCAAGCTTGGTCATGACAAGGTGCATATTGGTGTTCCCGAGATTCAAGATGGTAAAGAGCAACGGCTAGATTTAATGTTACGTCAGCCATTTGCACGATTCCCGACAACGAAAGATTAAGTTCGAATTCAGTTGAGTCTCAAGCTTATATTGAGACCAACCTTAGCTTAATACCAAAGTTATCTTAATCCGAAAACAAAACGCCCTTAGATTCTTGTGAGAACTTAAGGGCGCTTCTGTATCGATAGTCGTTATAAGCGTAGTTAATGATTAAGTACTGCTAGTGCTTAAACTCTTTCGCACACTAGCTTAACTATCACGCTCGTCTATTTCAGCACGTACTTATGAAGCATGGCTTGTTGGTGCCCTGCTATCTCTCCGACTTGCTCTGAACTCTCGATCATAGATTCAAGTTGCAGCTTAGTATTCTCGCCCTGCTCAGATACTCGAGTGATTGAATGGGTAACATCGACAGTTGCACGAGCTTGTTCTTCGGTAGCCACCATGATTTGCTCAACACGCCCTTTGATCTGGCTAACCGCAAATTCGATTTTCTCGAAGGCTTGTCTTACATCGCCACTGGTTTCCAGTGCATTGGCCATCTCACTTCTCGATTCCGTTACAGAAGCACGTGAGCGATCGGCTGCCGCTACTAGTTCGTTCATCATGCTACGAATATTGGTGGTTTGCTGGGATGTGCCGCTCGCCAATTTACGCACTTCGTCTGCAACTACCGCAAAACCTCGACCTTGTTCACCTGCTCGCGCCGCTTCTATCGCAGCGTTCAGTGCCAATAAGTTGGTGTTTTCAGCGATTCCGCTGATCATATCGACCATTTCACGAATCTGTTTCACTTGACCATCCAAGTCAGCCATCGACTCTTCACTCATGCTAAGAGATTGCTCAAGCGCTTGTAATCGTTGTTGGTTAAGGCCAACCACTTGGCTGCCACTCACTGACTCATCTTCTGCTATTTGAGCATCGTCGTTCGATGCGTTAGAAATACGAGCAATCTCACCAATCGATGCTTCCAGCTCAGTAATGGTGGTGATCATATTCTGAAGTGATTCGTTCTGTTCGTTCAAGCTCGAATTGGTTTGCTCTGCAGCGTCATGGCTTACTTCAGCCGTTTGATAAAGCGTCTCACAGTTACGCGTTACTAAACGAACCGAGTCCGCGGTGGAATCAACGACCGTATTGAGTTTTGAAGTGATAACTTGCAGCTCTAGCGGCCCAAGCAATTCACTCTGTTTAGAGAAGTCATGATCTGCAAGTGAACTCAACTGTTGAGTAATGTTTTTTAGCCCTTTATTCATCCAACGGCGTAACACGAACCATGAAATCACAATGATTACGGCAATAACCAGCCCACTGATAAACAACACACGATCAATATTGGTGATGGTTTGATTTACAACCAGTTCGCTTTCATCAATCAGATGGGAAGCGGTAGAAGACAACTGATTCAATGTGCTTATGACTGTATTCGCGAGGGTGATAACTTGCGTTAAGTTCTGCTCTTGCTGCTGAACCAGTTCGAGTTTCAAGAGGATCTGTTTGATCACGCCTTCTTCGGTAAAGCCTTCTTTCACCATCTCGTAAGGCGCCGTCAAGCTCGCGAACTCAACGATGTCTGGATGCCAATCGGCAAAATCGCTGTAAGCCAAGTTAAGGCCTGCGATTCGGTTTCTCAATTGACGGTATTCGTCTTGTGCTTTATCAATGTCAGGTTGCATCATCAACATCAAGAAGGTGTTCGCCATAGCAGACGCACTGGATGTGAATCGGTTCGCTGCATCGCTCGCTTCTGGGTTGTCTTCAACCAAGAATGAGCTGATTCGATTCATTTCTGGTCCGATAGATCCAACGCCATAACGGAACTCGCCCATTTTACTGTCGATCAGATTTTGCTTACTTTGAATCTCAATCTGCGCCAGCAGTACCGTGTTGGTCATAGCTTGCAGTTGCGCCATGTCATCGACAAGGATTTGTTGTTGCTCTAAAGAGATCGCATCAGGAAAAGATTGGGAAATAAAAAGAAGTTCCTCTAGCGTGGTATTGCTCTCTGTCGCGAGTTGGTCAATTGAGCCCCTTGTGGCATTCAGTGTATCTAAGTCGGTTGATTGGGTGCTGTAAGTGAGAAGTTTTACTTGTTCTAATACGCTTTGCGTTAATTCGGCGTTATGTAGAGCAAGGGGTAATGCTTGTTCCGAGAGTGCATCAAAATGTCCCCCGACCCGTTCAACGCCCCGAATGCTAACCATTGATAAAAAAGTAACAAGTAAAAGAATGGAAATAAATACAGCAGTGACGGTTTGAATGAGCGAGAATGTATAACGTGAGGGTTTTATTGATAAATTTGTGTCGGGCATGTGGAATCCAGTTTGACTACGAAAAGAGATATCCTTAAGTTAGGTCGTATACTAGAAGTCCTTGATGACGTTTTTATTTCAGTTTTTTGTCAGAAGAGTTACATATGAAAATCAGAAAAATGGCTGTAGTTACAATAACTTTAGCAACATTGGCTGCTTGTAGCTCGTCACCTTCGCCTTCTCAGCTTAGTCAAACCGCACAGAAACCCCTATCAAAGTCAGAACAATTGACTACAAACGCTTATATGAGCGTGTATGAACAGTGGAAAGGCGTGCCATACCATTTCGGTGGGACCTCATTTCGAGGTATAGATTGCTCTGCTTTTGTTCAAATCGCCGTGCAAAATGCGACTCAACAAGCTCTACCAAGAACCACAAAAGACCAGAGTAAAAAGGGAAAAGAAATTGCGTATGGGCAGGCAACAAGCGGTGACTTGGTGTTTTTCAAGACTTCGATGACGGTGCGACATGTAGGCGTTTATTTAGGAAACAACCAATTTCTACATGCCTCGACATCGAAAGGTGTCATTATTTCTAGGTTAGATAACCCTTACTGGGCATCCAAGTTTTGGCACTTTAGGCGTTTATAGCGGTTCGAAAGATAAACCGCTGAGCGAGGTAACTCTAGAAAGATACGACTTAAACGCCCGTTGTTATTATGCTGATTAATTACGACGATAAATGAGCAAACAAACCGTTAATCGTATTTAGCAACAGCAGTATCAAACAGGTTCTTCACTAACGCGATGTACTCATCGAGGAATACAATTTGTTCGTTAGTCGCTTTCTTAGCCCACACACCCGCTAATACTTCACCAAGATCCGCTACTACGGCATCTGCTTCTTTCAAAAGTTGAAAACGAACGCTCGAATGCAACTCTGGGTTTTGCTCGAAAATAGCCATGATGTTTGTTGAAATCATGTCGGTAACAATGTCTTCGACACTTTCGTTTCCAGTATCACCATTACTATTGGTAAACACATCAAGGTTGAATGATAGGTGCTCGATTAAAGCCAAATAGCCATCGGTTTCTACAACCACAATAATTCTCCGTTTTAAGCTCTAGAGCAGATTAATACGTACTTGCCTAATACTATGTAAATGAAGCTATTTGTCATCACTTTATTGCCCAAAACTACATTTAAATGATCCTAGTTAGTATTTCAGCTTAAAATTAAATCGATATAGCTTTATGTGGTATACCTGCCTACTTACGACACAAGTCAATTCACGCCAACAAAGTGTAAGACAAACTTTGAAGCAAAGTATTGCGCCAGTTAACAATAGCCCTTTCAACTAACTCTAAAAGCTCATTTAATTTAGTCGCTAGACAATAACAAGCTCAAATCACTTTTCCAGTTTGTTGCGTTCAAAACCGTTTCGATTGTGAGACCAGTTCCAAACTATTTCATCACGTCAGGTTTTCAATTTATGTTTGTATTTCAAAGAGCTTGAATCAGTTCAAGTTCACAATTCGGCCAATTGATTCTACGTAAGATGAAGAAGAGCTAAGAACATTGACGAGTGCGTCTATAAATTGTTCAGATTTATCCTAAACTATTGCTATTAAACAAACAGTATTTCTAACCTTCAATCTTTTTAACTTTCAGTCTTTGAGGATTTCCTATGTGGCAGGCCATTTCTCAACAACTTTCAGATACTCTTCTATTTAACTTTCAGATTACTGAACGTACCAAGGTTTCTGGTGGCGACATTAACGATTGCTATATGATCAGCGATGGTAATGAGCGTTACTTTGTGAAAGTGAATCAGCGAGAATTTTTACCTAAGTTTGAAATTGAAGCTGAGAACTTACGCTTGTTAAGAGAAACCTCCACTGTTTACGTTCCTGAGTTGGTGCTTATTGGCAAAACCAAAGAGTGCTCGTTCATTATTCTGAATTACTTGCCGACCAAACCGCTCGAGACGGGCAACAATAGCTTCGATTTCGGCGTTCAGCTTGCGCGGCTTCATCAATGGGGCGAGCAAAAAGAGTTTGGTTGCGACCAAGACAACTATATCGGCAGCACACTTCAACCCAACCCTTGGCATAAGAAATGGGGTCGCTTTTTCTCTGAGCAACGCATTGGTTTCCAACTGCAACTGCTCAAAGAGAAAGGCATCGAGTTTGGTGATATCGATGACATCGTTGATGTGGTGAATATGCGTCTTGCTGGCCACAACCCTCGCCCTTCTTTGCTTCATGGGGATCTTTGGAATGGCAATGTTGCTAACTCTGCGTTTGGCCCAATTTGCTACGACCCTGCTTGTTACTGGGGGGACCATGAGTGTGATTTGGCGTTAACTGAATTGTTTGAAGGTTTCCCTAAAGAGTTTTATGAAGGTTACCAGAGCGTCAATCCACTCGACGTTGGCTATACTGATCGGAAAGACATTTACAACTTGTACCATCTTCTTAACCACTGCAATCAATTTGGCGGCGAATATTTAGCACACACTGAAGCATGCATTCAGAAGATACAGGCCGTTTAATACCAATTACAGCTGTTTATAACCGAATACGATTGGTATCAGTTACAGTGAGGAGAATTTGCCATGCATAAATACACAGAGAAACATGTCTCCTGTCCGCATTGTGGGCACGGTATTAACATCACGCTTGATGCATCTAATGGTAGCCAAGACTTCTATGATGATTGTCCAGCGTGTTGCAATGCCATTCATTTGGATATGCAGGTTGACGAAGTAAGAGACAGAATCAACCTTTCGATTGATGCCGATGATGAACAAGTATTCTGACAATCAGTTTCTCGTTTAAACCATGATCAAAAAAGAGCACCTCACGTGCTCTTTTTTAATTTGGTCATCGGTGTGATTTTATTGCCACCGATTCAATGCGCTTAGTGGCTATTTCTGGTTCGCTAATACACGCTCGACAGTATCAACAATTGCCTGCGTTTGTGGATCGAACTCAATGTTCACTTGGTCGCCTACTTCACGGCCGCCAAACAGAGTACGATTCAGAGTTTCTGGGATCAGGTGAACAGAGAAACGGTTCTCTTCCACTTCACCAATCGTCAATGAACAACCATCAACACCAATGTAACCCTTACTCAATACGTACTTCATCGATTCTTCTGGTAGTTCGAACCAAAGTGTACGGTTGTTTTCTGTTTTAATCACATCGACTAGGTTAGCCATCAGAGTAATGTGGCCAGACATGCTATGCCCGCCAATTTCGTCACCAAACTTTGCTGCACGCTCAACATTCACTTTGTCACCAACATTCAGTTGGCCTAAGTTCGTCAATCGCAATGTCGCTTGCATTAAATCAAAAGCAATCTGGTTACCTGAAATTTCCGTTACCGTTAAGCAACAACCGTTATGAGCTACTGAAGCACCAATGGCTAATCCTTCAACCATTTCATCGCTTAGCTCAATGGTATGAGTTTGAAACGACTCTTTTTTGTTGATAGCAACCAGTGTTGCCATACCTTGAACGATACCTGTAAACATAAGATTCCTATTTAGCATTCTAATAACAGTTTTTCATAGCAGTTATTGTGACATTTCTTTATGATTCGTCCAGTGGAAGCTTAAGATCATTGTCTCTGATTCCTTCAGAATGTCCTTTCCTACACTATTATTCTAATTTTCCCTCTTATTTGGAGTTGTTTGTGCATCGTTACAAAGAAGAATCCTCGAATCTAATCAAACTTGCGACCCCAGTATTGATCGCATCCGTTGCACAAACTGGAATGGGTTTTGTTGATACCGTAATGGCCGGTGGCGTAAGTGCTATCGATATGGCGGCGGTTTCGATTGCAGCAAGTATCTGGCTACCATCAATCCTATTTGGTGTTGGTCTATTGATGGCGTTGGTTCCTGTCGTTGCACAACTGAATGGTTCTGGTCGACAAGTAAAAATTCCATTCGAAATTCAACAAGGCGCATTTTTAGCGCTCGTCATCTCCCTTCCAATCATTGGTGTGCTTTTTCAAACACAATTGATATTGGAGTGGATGGACATTGAACAACTCATGGCGGAAAAGACCATCGGCTATATGAATGCGGTGATGTTTGCTGTACCTGCGTTTTTGTTGTTCCAAACATTGCGAAGCTTTACCGATGGTATGTCTTTAACCAAGCCTGCGATGGTGATTGGTTTTATTGGCTTGCTATTAAACATCCCGCTGAACTGGATGTTCGTATACGGAAAACTTGGTGCTCCTGCTCTGGGTGGTGTTGGCTGTGGCGTTGCAACGGCTATCGTATATTGGGTGATGTTTGCACTGCTATTCGCTTACGTTTTAACATCAAAGCGTTTGGCGAAAATCAACATCTTCGGTACGTTCCATAAACCGCAACTTAAAGCTCAAATTCGTCTGTTTAGACTTGGTTTCCCTGTGGCGGCCGCTATCTTCTTCGAGGTAACTCTGTTTGCGGTGGTTTCTCTGTTAGTTGCACCATTGGGTTCATTGATTGTTGCCGCGCACCAAGTCGCGATCAACTTCTCTTCGCTGGTCTTCATGATTCCAATGAGTATCGGTGCAGCCGTGAGTATTCGTGTTGGCCATAAGTTGGGCGAAAACAACACCGAAGGTGCGAAGATCGCGACACACGTGGGTATCATTGTTGGTTTAGTGACAGCCTTAATGACAGCGGCGTTAACTGTCCTGTTCAGAGAACAGGTTGCATTACTTTACACAGAGAACACTGCGGTAATTACCGTTGCAATGCAGTTGCTGTTGTTCGCGGCGGTTTATCAATGTACTGATGCCATCCAAGTTATCGCTGCAGGTGCTCTGCGTGGCTACAAAGACATGCGTTCAATCTTCAACATTACCTTCGTTGCTTACTGGTTGCTTGGCCTTCCTATCGGCTACATCTTAGGAATGAAAGATTGGATTGTTGAACCTATGGGCGCGCACGGCTTCTGGATTGGTTTCATCGTCGGTCTAACGTCAGCCGCGATTATGCTGGGTATGCGTCTACACTGGATGCACAAGCAGGACGATGACGTTCAGTTAGAATTTAGTTCTCGCTAGATTCGTACTCGCTAAGTCGGTCTATCTGATTTCGAATAAAAAAAAGAGCTCTGATTTTCAGGGCTCTTTTTCGTTTAATGGTCAGGTAGATCGTATCTGCCTTAATATTCACTCTTCTCTCGAACAAAGCGCGCAAACTTGGGTTTTCCGTTTTGAGTAAAACCATTGTAACGAAAGGTAATACGGCTGCCGATCTCTGGCGGTGCGAGTCTCATTTGGTCACTGAACCCGCTGCCTATATAAAATTCCACACCCTCTTCTGTGTGAACCAAGATTGAACCCATCATCCCTTTATACTTCCCTGTCCCACCCTTGTAGCCAATAACTGTGGCTTCGGCATCATGATGCCTTTTCAGTTTTAACAAATCATTACTTCGGCCTGCTTGATAACGACTGGTGATTTTTCTAAGCATCAAACCTTCGCCATTACGCTCATCGACATTATCAAGTTGATGAAACAAAGCCTCTTCACTGTGAATTGGTACATGTTCTATGTAGCTGACATGAGATTCTCCAATCACGCTTACCCAATGCAAAATGTTGTAATAGCGCTTTTGATAATCTCCCGCAGCGCCTGGCATATCAAACAGCATGAAATCGATTTGGCGCCATGCTGTGTCACTCGGCGTATGATCGAGAACGGTAGATTGAACAAGGTGGAACTTGCCCCTTCCTGCCCACAACTCTCCTTCGAGATGGACCTTAGGCAAGTTTTCAGTAAACCACTTGGGTGAGTAAATGCGATTACCATTGCGTGTATAAAGATGTTGTCCGTCCCAAAGAGCCCGAATCCCATCAAGCTTTTCACTCTTCCAGTATTCAGAAACATCAATGCCTTGTTGGTATGTATTGGCCAGTACCAAATGGTCGGGAGGTAAATAGGATGAATGAGAAGAAAGCGAACACGCCCATAGAGTTGCTATCGCCAATTTAGTTAATCTCATCATCTGCTCCGTATTGATATCTGTAGTAGTCAACAAACGCCTTTAATCCTAAGCGTTCTGACACGTAGGTAGACAACCTTTGCTAGAAGATGCGATCCACTCATCAACCTTATCTAACCTTTTCATTTATTCATTAAATTAATGACCTATAACTCTCATATATTCCGCCGTTTTTAGTTCTCATATTGAGAAACGTCTTTTCTCAATTTGAGATAGGAATTCGCACTAAACATAACTTATTGAAAAATAACAACATAAAAGTTGGCACATTCAGTGCAGTTGTCCATACATACTTAAAAGGAGATATCGCAATGGAACTACGTAAGATTGATTTAAACACAACGACACTGACACTTTCTATTTTCGGTGATCTGGATGCAGCAGGCAGTCGTGATGCACAAACCGACATCGATGATGTGATTTCTAACGATGGTCACCCTGAAATCGAAGTTGATTTTAGCCAGGTTGAGTTTTTAGATTCATCTGGTGTTGGCGCGATTGTTTATATGTTCAAACGTCTGACTGAGCGCGAACGCAACATGCGACTTGAAAATGTGACTGGTCAGCCTCTTGAAATTATGAACCTACTACGTATTGGCCACGCTATCCCAGTAAATTCAAAAAATCCTGCAAATTCATGAAGACCCACTAAGCTAGAAGTAACAAAAAATAATAAGAAAAATTAGAAACATAGGACGTTGGCATGAAAATACTGAAAAACTACATAGCCCTTTCTCTGTCCGCTCTCGTTCTGGGTGGCTGTACGAGCTATCCTGAACAAGGCACAGGGGGTTTGGCTGAAAGTTACGATTCTATTAACTATCAAAACTCAGACTTCTCTCCTGTCATGCCAGACGAGCCTCTTGGTCCAGAACATGGATTACGCTTTGATTGGCAGCTCGCTAAATTGCACCTTGATGCTTTGATCCAAGAAGGTGCTCGTTGGTGTTTCCCAGCTGCTGTTGTTCAAGCAATCGAAAAGCAAAATCGTATTGCTCGTGAACTTCAAGGCGGTCTACTACTGGATGCAGCCAACGACTTAGTGATCCAAAGAAAACGCCTAAATGAACTTGAGGTCCAACTGGATTACGTAACTTCACAAGCCCGCTGTGAGCCACCAAAAAATGAAAATCAATTTAGAATGCAACTGTCGGTTATTGAACAGTTGTATGACCTGCTTAATGTTGACAACCAATTTGCGGAAAACTCGACTGAAGTAAATCCTAAATATATGGGAAGACTGGCCGAGGCGACCACTTTACTTAAAGAACACAAATCCCTAGACCTTGTTGTTACCGGCCATGCTGATGCAACGGGTGCCGAAGAATACAACGACAAGTTAGCACTTGGACGAGCGAAACAAGTCGAACGCTACCTGACTATTTTTGGACTAGGCGCTCAACGAATCAAAGCCGTCTCTGTTGGCGAAACCGTCCCTCTTTTTGAAGGTGAATCCGACGGCACGCGTTTAACGAACCGCCGAGTAAGTATTGAAATTGTCTCGCCTAAGAATGCCGAGAAAATGGGAGGTGGATTATGAAATCCTTGATCGCTTTTATCATCACCCTATCGTTATGCTTTGCGAATGTCGTCAATGCTAACGATGAGTTTTCAGACGCGGTTCAAGTCGGTGATCTAATCCAAGTTAACGTACCCGGTGAAAGTACCTTAAACACGGGGTTCCAAGTGGATAAGCGTGGCCGTATTACTCTTCCAGAAGTAGGCGCTGTGTTTGTTGCGGGTTACGACAGCGAACAGCTTAACAAAGTCGTTCTAGAGTCGCTGGCAACCGCTTACAAAGATCTTTCGAACGCTTCAGTCTATGTAAAAGAGCAGCAAATCATCATCTACGTGCAAGGTTATGTAGAACAGCCTGGCGAATACACGCTCTCATTAGGTTCTAGCATCCAAATGGCACTTTACGCTGCGGGTGGTTTACGCCCGGGCGCGCAACTGGATAAGCTGATTCTTAAGCGAGGCGCAGATAAGAAAGAGTTTAACTACAAACGATTCCTTGATTCAGGAGACGAGTCAGCATTACCTACTCTTCAATCACTGGATTCACTATTCGTTCCAGCTTCTCCATTAGTCGGTAACATCGAGCAAGAGTTTGACGCAGCAAAGCTTGCTAACTCAGGTGACAGTGCTGATTCTCGTAACTCCATCAAAGTGTTTGGTGAGGTGAACGCGCCGGGTTCGTTCACTTACAAAGAGAACACCGACCTTGTCGACGTACTTATGCGTTCGGGCGGCGTAACTCGTTATGCCAGTGTTGAGCAAATCCGAGTGATTTCGAACAACACCCCAACGCTATTCAACCTAAAACGTTACTTAGATTCTGGTGACGAAAGTCTGCTTCCAATTTTACGCCCGGGTGCGACCATTTTCGTTCCCAAGCAAGAAGAAGAGATCAAATCCGGCGCCAACATGGTTTACGTAATGGGCGAAGTCGCAGCCCCTGGTGCTTTTGAAGGCAAAAGAGACGCGACCTTTATGGATATCTTGGCGAATGCGGGCGGCCCAACTCGATTTGCAGAGTCACGACAAATCCGTGTTATCAAAGCAGATGGCAGAGTGCTTAAATTCGATTTAGCGGCTTACACTGAAGGCTTACCTAACTCTAACCCTCCTAGCATCAAAGCTGGTGACGCGATTTTCGTTCCCGAGAAAACCGACATGAACGAGAAGTCTTGGTTGAAAATCACGCCAGACAGAGCAGTTAACGTGATTGGTGAGGTGAATCGACCTGGTCGTATTGAATGGTCAGATGAAATGAATTTCATGGGATTATTGGCACACGTCGGTGGCCCTACGCTACGCGCTGACACATCGAAAATCGAAGTTGTTACTGGTAGAAAGCTAGTTGTGTTTAACCTTGATGATTTTATTCGAAATGGTGCGCCACGTGACCAAATGCCACAAATCCGAGCGGGCTCTATCGTGCGTGTTCACGACTTGCCACAAGATCCTTCAGACAATAAATCACAATGGGTTCGTCAAAGCTCTGATGCTTCGATCTACATCTTTGGACAAGTGAATGCACCCGGTCGTTACCGCTTCACCAAAGACATGCACTTCCTTGATATCTTGTCTGCGGCTGACGGTCCAACAAAGGATGCCGACATCCACAACGTTCGAGTAACGCATCGTGACAAAACCTATTCGCAAGTAAGCAAACTTAACTTATCACTGTACTTTGAAACCGGTGACGAATCGTTACTGCCAAACGTAACCACTGGCGACACGATTTACATCCCAGAGAAAGGAAAAAACTGGTTAGATACACCGAAAGAAGAAACCGTTCGTGTGCTTGGTGCGATTAACAATCCGGGGCGTTATGTGTTCAACGACAACATGACCATTCTAGATATTCTGGCAGAAGCAGCAGGACCTACCGACAATGCTTATGTAGAAAAAATTACCATCGTCAATATGTCTTGCTGCCAAGGTCAGGCTCGTACTTTTGACCTTGTTGAATTCAGCAAAACGGCGAACATTTACAACTTGCCGGTGCTACGCGCTGGTGACACGATTTACATCCCAGACCGTCGCGAAAGCTTTATTGAAAAAGCACGCGTCGGACTTGATGACATACTGCGTATCACCACCACCATCGTATTAATAGGAGCTTTATAATGACAATTTCAGCGACCCATGCCGAAGTCGAGCAACTGTATTTAGCTTCTGAACTTAACGGCCAAAAATCAATATGCGTCACCGCCTGCCATTCAGGTGACGGCGTAACATCTATTGCAACCGCATTAGCCGAGCGTTTTCTTCTTGCGGGTCATTCAACGCTTTATGTTGATCTCAACTTATTCAACCCTGCTTTCAAAGATTTGAATATGCTAGAAGATAATCAGCAAGGTCAACTGATAGAACATGTTGAATCTCAGCGTACGTTTATCGGTGTCCCTGCTCCACAAGTTGCTTCAACGCAATTGGCTTATAAAGATCCGACAACGTTACAAAAAGTGGTCAACAAATGGTTAGAGAAATACGACAGAGTCATCATTGATACCTCACCGCTTCTCAACATAAACAAAGGCAATATTCCGGCGCAGTCTGTCGCGAGCGCTTGTGGCAGTACACTAATTGTTGTCGCCTATGGAGAAACGTCGAGTCACCACCTAGAACAAGCGAAAAAGCTGCTTGATGCACAAAGTATCAATCTAATGGGCTGCGTGATGAACATGAAACAAAAGCCTAGCTTTGCACAAGAGTTGGTCAGACAAATCAATCGAATGAAATTTATCCCCGTTAAGCTTCGCGATAGCTTGGCAAACAAGCTGTATCAAAATGAGTTTTTGAACCTTCCTATGTAACTTTCTTTTGCTACTTTCTGGCTGTCATTAAAACCATGACAGCCGCCAATCGTATTAGACTTCAAGCTCCAACTGCTCTGAATGATTCAAAACCAAATTGGGTGTTTTTGGCGAAATTGTTATTAAAAATAAGATTTTAAAAACCATTCAACGCATTTCACACACGTCATTCATGGTCTTACCACCTTTAAATCCCTTCAAAAATAAACAGCCCCACACCTAACTTTAGCGGTAATGTGACACAGACGGTTAAAGTGCCATGTAAATCGCATCAAAGATGGAATTCGTACGATTATTCCCTAAGATTATAAATAGAGGTGGTTTTTGACGAATTTGTAATAGTTTGACAAAGTTATCCGATGGCTGTTGAAACACAGTGGATGAATTGGCAAATCACACTTCACTGACTTTGCACGTTTATCTATTCAAACTTCACCCATCCCTCCTTCTGCTCAAATGGTTCAAATACACGGAAAGGATCACCATCGAGCAATTTAGATAATCAATTTACCTTGGTTACCTTAGTTGTATTATTAAAGAGAAAGGAAACTCAATATGAAATACAAGTTAAGCTCCGTATTTTTGTTAGTAGCAGCAGCCAGCGGTAATGCTAACGCTGGAGAATGTGGCAGCGTAACAATCGCAGATATGAACTGGAACTCTGCAACACTGATCGCCAATATCGACCAATTCATCCTTGAACATGGTTATGGGTGTGATGCTGAACTTATCCCTGGCGACACTATGCCAACAGGCACGTCTATGATCGAAAAAGGCCAGCCTGATGTTGCACCTGAACTTTGGAGCAACAGCTTAAAAGACGCATTAGATAAAGGTGTTGAAGAAAAACGTCTTCGCTACGCAGGTAAAGCACTTGTGAACGGCGGCGAAGAAGGCTTTTGGGTTCCAGCTTACCTAGTAAAACAGTACCCTGAAATGGCAACCATCGAAGGCGTACGCAAAAACGCAAGCTTATTTAAACACCCTGAAGACCCAGATACATCTGCATTCTACAGCTGCCCTGCAGGCTGGAACTGTCAGATCAGCGCCGGAAACCTGTTTAATGCTCTTGAGCTAGAAAACAGCGGTTTCACGATTGTTGATCCAGGCTCGAGTGCCGGCTTATCTGGCTCTATCGCAAAAGCTTATGAACGTGAAGAAGCTTGGTTTGGTTACTACTGGGCACCGACGGCTGTGCTAGGTAAATACGACATGGTTAAAGTCGACTTTGGCAGTGGCGTTAATGAGGAAGAGTTCCTTAACTGTACCACTAAAGAAGATTGTGAATCGCCAAAAGCGACCATGTACCCGCCTTCACCTGTTCACACGATTACCACTGAAAGTTTTGCGTCACGTGCTCCTGAAGCATACGACTACTTTACTAAACGTGGTTTCACGAACGACAAAATGAACTCGCTACTTGCTTGGATGGAAGACAACCAAGCTGATGGCGAAGAAGCGAGTCTGCATTTCTTAAGTGAATTCCCAGAAGTATGGCACCCATGGGTTTCTGAAGAAGTGGCTAAGAAAGTTGAAGCAGAGCTGTAAGAGCTTGATTTAATAACAAGTAATTACGCTTCAACAATAAAACAGAAATAACGTCGCTATACTTGATGTTATTCATGATTCGGAGCCCTTTTCATTAGCGATTTTCTTATCGCATGGACAAGTGGCTCCGAACTATAAGGATATAAAATGGCTGACAGCAATTGGTTATCAAGCTTTCCAGAGATGGAACGCGGTGATTTACGAACCATAAAAAAGACGCTAGATGGCGCATACCGTGAATTTTCCCGTGAATACGGCGAAATGATTGAATCTCTCTTTGACCCTCTTCTTTCATTCCTCGTTTGGTTTGAAAAACTCCTTATCTCAACACCTTGGATTATAGTCCTGGCTGTGTGTACCAGCCTTGTCTACGCAGCAAGCCGTTCTTGGAAACTGGCTCTAGGCTGTGTAGCTTCTCTACTTCTCATTGGTTACTTTGGAATGTGGGAAGACACCATGCGGACGCTCAGTATCATCACTGTATGTACCTTGGTTTCAATATTCTTGGGCATTCCGATTGGTATTGCGATGGCTCGTTCAAATCGAGCTCAGTCAATTGTTACGCCGATGCTCGATATCATGCAAACCATGCCTGCGTTCGTTTATTTGATTCCAGTGGTAATGCTACTGGGCATCGGTAAGATTCCAGGGCTAATCGCCGTGGTTATCTACGCGATCCCACCTGTAATTCGTCTAACTAACCTAGGCATACGCTTAGTTGATAAAGAAGTCCTTGAAGCCGCTACCGCTTTCGGTGCGAGCAAAAAGCAACGCTTATGGGGTGTTCAACTTCCTCTAGCAATGCCAACGATCATGGCGGGTATTAACCAAACCATCATGATGGCGCTGTCTATGGTTGTTATCGCATCCATGATTGGTGTGAAAGGCCTAGGACAACCGGTTCTTAAATCGATCACCAACCAATACTTCACATTAGGTTTGATGAATGGCTTCGCCATTGTGGCCCTCGCAATCCTTTTTGACCGCGCTTCACAAGCGTACGCAAGAAGAACTAATGCGCATTTAGGAGGATTCAAGCATGACTAAACCATTGATTGAAATTAGTGGTCTGTACAAGGTGTTTGGACCGAAACCAATGTCTGTTATGAACCGAGTTCAAAACGGCGAACACAAAGATCAGATTCTTGCGGATACGGGTCATACCGTTGGTTTGAAAGAGATCAACCTTGAGATTAACCGTGGTGAAATCTTCGTTATCATGGGGCTTTCTGGCTCGGGTAAATCGACGCTGATTCGCCACTTCAACCGTTTGATTGACCCGACTCAAGGTAAAATCATGGTTGAAGGCATTGATGTGATGAGCCTCAACACTAAACAGCTAGAAGAGTTCCGTCGTCATAAAATGTCGATGGTATTCCAACGCTTTGGCTTAATGCCTCATCGCACTGTGGTTGAAAACGTTGCGTACGGGTTGGAAGTACAAGGCATCAAAAAAGAAGACCGTTTAGCAAAAGCCAACGAATGGTTAGAAACCGTGGGCTTGAAAGGTTACGGCAAGCAATACCCTGCGCAACTTTCAGGTGGTCAGCAACAACGTGTTGGCCTTTCTCGCGCTCTGTGTACTAACGCTGAAATCTTGTTAATGGATGAAGCCTTTTCGGCACTCGACCCTTTGATTCGAAGTGAAATGCAAGATCAGCTTATCGAACTTCAAGAGAAGCTTCATAAGACGATTGTTTTCATCACACATGATCTGGACGAAGCACTCCGCCTAGGCGATAGAATCGCAATTTTGAAAGACGGCGAGTTAGTACAACAAGGCACACCACATGAGATTCTGCTAAATCCAGCCGATGATTACGTGGAAGCGTTCGTGAAAGACGTTAACCGTGCTCGTGCACTGACCGTTGAAACCGTTATGCAGCCTCCTCTGTATCGAATCACATCAGAAACAATTGAAGGTGCTTTGGCACAAATGAAGATGCTTAAAAACGATTACGCTTATCACGTAACAGATGACGGCTATCAAGGCCTAGTCACACAAGAAAGTCTACAAGACGCCGTTGAAGATTCATCGGTACATGATTTTAGTGATGAGATATACGAAGAAGTCCCTGCCATCTTACCAGATGCGGTGATTGAAGAAGTGCTACCGGACACTATGTCTTGTGACTACTCTCTTCCAGTTGTTGATGAAGACGGTAATCTAAAAGGTGAACTCGAGAGAAGCGCTGTTGCTGATATCTTCTCAGAAAGTAGCGAGGAAGAAGTAGAAGCCGACCCAAAGCCAAAAATTGATAAAGCTTCGTAGTCCTACTTTTCGTGATTTAAAGCGCGGCTGTTTAAATTATCATTGTTTGGGTTATCGTTATTTGAGTTATTGCTATTTAGATTAGCCTAAACTACATAAACCGCTCTAAGACCACTGTTGTTATTTCACTGCAGTGGTCTTTTTTATTTGTATCGGGCTCGTTTTCTTCTGAGATCTACCCGCACCTTAGGCTTTATAGGCACCTAAGTTTATATTTCATAAGAGAAAACAAAATAAAATCAGTCCGTTAGGTTTGTCACAAACCCAATAGCAAGATGAGTGAGATGCCAATTAAATGCTCTATTTGTACGGCAACCAGTTGAAATTATTCTAGAAAATGACTAAAACTTAATAGTATTAACAGATATTAAGCTCAATAAAAGGACTTAGTTTGATGAATTCTACTTTAGCGTCAGACGCAGCTACAAATCTAAACTCACAACAAGTGAGCAAGCTTGTCGATGAAAGCGTTCTGGAGCAAATGATTCGCGATACAAGTGCGGACATTATCCCTATCTTGATCGACCATTATGTCGAAGAATCACAAACACGCTTGGTCGCTATAAAAGAGGCAGTCACGCAGAAAGACGCTCAAACACTTGAGTTCGAGGTCCACACTCTCGGCAGCACAGCGCTTTCGTTAGGTAATCGCCCTTTAGGTGAATTAGCTCGAGCTTTAGAAAAGCTATGTTTAGAACAGAGTCATGATGCGGCATTTCGACAAGTTGATGAATTACTAGAGCTCGCAGAGCGTTCAATAAAAGCCTTGCTTGAAAGGAAAGAGGCAGGCTTCAGCTAGCTTTGCATGTTCATTATCGGTATCAGATTAAAAACTCAAAACAGTCGTTATTAATATAGTCGCCATAAGATGGGCTCCATCATGAACAGCAATGCGAGAAGTTATACAGGCCGCTTCTTAAAAGATTGCATGTGGTAGATAACAAATACACAAGACTCGTATTGATGGTTGCATATCACTATGTTATTGATTGGTTAGGATAAAGTTTCAAAAGGAATACACAATGCGCCCTAAGGTATTGTTAGTTGAAGACTCCACCTCACTCGCCGTACTCTACAAGCAGTACGTAAAAGACGAGCCCTATG
Organism: Vibrio sp. 10N.286.51.B11; assembly: GCF_041469245.1. Taxonomy (NCBI): domain Bacteria; kingdom Pseudomonadati; phylum Pseudomonadota; class Gammaproteobacteria; order Vibrionales; family Vibrionaceae; genus Vibrio; species Vibrio sp. 10N.286.51.B11. The sequence goes on from NZ_JBFRKI010000007.1 coordinate 134,590, forward strand.
ATATTTTCCACGTCGAAACCGGCGCGGAAGCTAAGACCTTCATTGAAAGGCACTCTCCACAGCTTGTGATTCTCGACCTTAAGCTTCCTGACATGCCAGGCGAAGAAGTCTTAGATTGGATTACTGCTAACGAAATACCGACCGCTGTCATCATCGCGACAGCGCATGGTTCAGTAAACATCGCGGTAGACCTTATCCAACGCGGTGCAGAAGACTTCTTAGAGAAACCCATTCAAGCCGATCGACTCAAGACCTCTGTTAGCTTGCATCTAAAAAGAGCGAAACTCGAAAACCTCGTCGATAACATGCAAAGCAAATTCGATCGTGATCGTTTTCATAATTTCATTGGCTCTTGCCTACCCATGCAGGCGGTTTACAAGATCATTGATTCGGTAGCACCAACCACTGCCAGCGTGTTTATTAACGGCGAAAGTGGTACAGGTAAAGAAGTGTGTGCGGAAGCGATTCACCAAGAGAGTCAGCGTAATGGTAAACCCTTCGTGGCCATTAACTGCGGCGCTATCCCTCGAGACCTAATGGAGAGTGAAATCTTCGGTCACGTTAAAGGTGCGTTTACCGGTGCGACAACCGACCGTAAAGGTGCAGCAATGCAAGCGCATGGCGGTACCCTATTTCTCGATGAGCTTTGTGAAATGGAACTGGAGATGCAGAAGAAGCTCCTCAGATTTTTGCAAACTGGTACGTTTACTCCACTCGGTGGCAACCGCGAGATTAAAGTGGATGTCAGAATTATCTGTGCGACCAACCGCGATCCACTGGTTGAAGTAGAAGAAGGACGTTTTAGAGAAGACCTTTACTATCGTGTTCACGTTGTGCCTATCGAGATGCCACCGCTTCGCGAGCGAGGGAGTGACATTGTCACTCTTTGCAATCATTTCTTGAAGCTGTACGCGAAGCAAGATAAGAAGAAGTTTAAATCAATAGACAAAGAAACGCAGAATCTACTTAAACGTTATGCGTGGCCAGGCAATGTGCGTCAATTGCAAAACATCATCCGTAACATCGTGGTGTTGAACAATGAAACGAGCGTGACTAAAGACATGTTACCGCCTCCGATTAATAAAGTAGATGCCGCTCCATCATCTAAATCAGTGACACCAATTCGAGTAACTGCGCCTCAACCTGCAGTTGTTGAAGCACCAGAAGCTAAGTTGCCACCGATTACTCCGGAAGAGTTGGAACAATCGTCAGTTGCTCAAGCTCACAACGAGCCGATGACGCCTGCATTTACCACAAGCGAAGGTGCTATTCGTCCAATGTGGCAAATAGAACGTGAAGCCATTCAACATGCCATCAATCATTGCGATGGGAATGTGTTAAACGCTGCTGTGCTGTTAGAACTTAGCCCTTCTACTGTTTATCGTAAGAAACAGGCTTGGGAATCGGAAGATGAGTACAATCAAGCCTAACCAAGGTATACTCGACATAAACCTTCATGAGATTTGGCTGTTGATCGACAGCCAAACTTTTGGAGGCATAGAAACGCATGTTTTAGAATTAGCACAAGGCCTGATATCGGAAAGCGCTCAGTATTCAGAGGCTGTTCGTATCGTTCTTTTGACTAAGTTTAATCCTGAAGCGATCATCGTTGAAAAGTTGAATGCGCTGAACATCCCTTTTAGTTACCTCTCCGATTTAGCCTCATGTTCTGTAGATTCAAATGGCAATAGCGCGACACAGCTGAAACGTGCAGTTCAACATTATCAACCAAGGCTTATCCATGCTCATGGTTACAAAGCCAGTTTGGTCAGCAAGTTAATCAAGCTTCCGCCTCGTTTCAACAACACAAAGCAAATCACCACTTATCACGCAGGTGAAACCCCAACAGGCAAAGTATGGCTTTATGATTGGCTCGACCGTTACAGCAGTTTTCTTTCTGATCAGTCGCTCGTGGTCAGTGAAAAGATTAAAGCGAAAGTGCCGAGTAAAACCTATCAATTGAATAACTTTGTTAAAGTCCCAACAGGGTTAACAAACTCCCCTTCATCAAGCCCATTCCATGTTGGTTTTGTGGGGCGATTGAGCCATGAAAAAGCGCCTGATCGATTTGTTGCATTAGCCAAACAGTTTCCTGATGTTCGGTTTGAGCTTTTTGGTGACGGGCCAGAAATGGACATCTTAGTTAAATCGCAGCCTGATAATGTGACCTTTCATGGGCATCAGACCAATATGGACGACGTCTGGAGCCAAATCGATCTGTTAATCATCCCTTCTCGCTTTGAAGGCTTACCTATGGCGGCATTAGAAGCCATGATTCGTGGCATTCCCGTTCTCGCCACCTCAGTTGGTAACTTGCCTCAACTCATCGAGCATCAAGTTAACGGCTACCTTGCAAATTCAGAAGCTGAGCTAGAACAGTTTTTATCTTTGTGGATGTCATTGACGAACGAGCAACGTAACTCTCTCAAGAGTCACGCGATAGAAACCGTGAAAAACCAATACTCTCCACAAGCCGTTGTCCCGCAGTTGTTGGAAATCTATCAACTCGACCGTTAATTCTAGCCTTAGTCGATAACTGGTTATTTGGGCTTGATGATTTAAGTACTTTAGTCAGTTTTATACTGATTCTCAAAATGACAAAACTCACCTCAAGGCTACGCCCTCACTTAATAATCCAACATTAAATCAGTAAGTTAAATAAAATGCATAACTGGCACTCACTTTGCAATCTTTAACATCAGGCGTAACTACGTCTTAAAAAGATTACGAGCCGAGTCCTAAAGAGTTTATTTGCCAATAGAGGTCACAATGGTCAACCCTGAAGCCAATAGATTGCCAGTCATCATCACGATCAGCACCTTGTGTGTTGGGCTTGGTGTTGTTTGGTACTTTGTGCCTCACCCTGCTGTCATTGTGGCGCTCGCTCTTGTGCCATTGGCCGGGTTATTCGTGTTAAACAAAACATTCTGGTTAGTTCTATTGTTCGTTGTCTTTTCATTTTTCCGAATTCACGAAGCTATACCTCAGCTCTATTCGCTAAAAATACCGCTGATGCTTTCATTAGGCGCTCTGTCGGCTCTTCTATGGCATGCATTAATCAGTAAAGAACTTAAAATCTTCTGGCACCCTTGTTTAAATTGGCTCGCCATATTTTGGGTATTGGTTTTCATTGGTATTATCTTCGCGTCCAATAGGCCAATAGCACTAGCAGAATTCAAGGGCGTTTATTGGAAAATTATAGTGATGACGCTTGCGATTACTTGGCTAGTAAACACCACGGAAAATCTCGCAAAAACCGCGATGACGATTATCTACGCTGGCGCTTTAGTCAGCTCTATTGCCGTGTACAACTCAGTAAATGGTATTGGGCTTGTCGAGGGCTCACGCGTGACTATTGGCCGCGATTTTGGCTCTATGTTAGGTGACCCGAACGACCTAGCACTGGTACTGATGTTCCCACTCGCCTTTACAATAAGCCAAGCCACCACGACTGGCATCTCACGATCCAAACGTTTAATCAGTGCCTTAGTTTGTCTGTTACTGCTCGCCGCCATTATTGCCACTCAAAGCCGTGGCGGATTACTGGGTTGTATTGCGGTGATTGGTATTTTTGCGTGGAAGCTAGTGCGCTCTAAAGTTCTCTTAATCTCAGTGGGAACTGTCGCGGCCGTGGTGCTCTATTTAGTTGCTGGTATCTCAGACAGATCTTCTGGTGGTGCCGCTGAACAAGGTATCGATGAATCTGCAATGGGTCGAATCTATGCTTGGGAAGCAGCAATAAAGATGGCAGTTGAGAATCCACTGACCGGCGTAGGGTTGAACAACTTCTTCTCGAACTACTTCTTTTACAGTTCGCATTGGGACGGACTGAATCACGCCGTTCACAGTACCTGGTTTGGTGTGTTGGCAGAAACAGGCTTTATTGGTCTGATCATTTTTGTCTGCCTTATCGTTGCTTTGATCAAAACCTCTCGCTCTACGCTAACGAGGTTAAAAAACTCGGCCACAGAAATCGCCCCCGAACTCAATGCGGTCGCCTATGCGATCTATGCAGGTCTGATTGGAACAATCGTGTCGGGTACATTTTTGACTCAAGGCTTCAACTGGCCGATTTATATCCTCGCAGCACTCACAGTTTGCGTCTCAAATGTATCTCAAACTGCCTGTCAAAATGAGAAAACCTAAAAGACACATTTTAACCTATTGAAAATATTATATTTATTAGATGGCACAATATATGAAAGTACTTCTATATAACAAAAAAGAGGATTTTCATTATGACGTCAGTATCTATACATCAATTCAAACATTGGCTTAAGTTTCATCCTAATTCTCGAATTAGAAATGTGTTTTTCATTTTGAAAAACATCAGAAGCGCAGAGCTACCTACCCCTAAACTATTTAATCGCTGTCTATATCAAGCGCACAAGCTAGTGGTGAATCTGGTTTCTGGCTTTACGCGATTCTTCTACTGGACTCCGGCTTTCAAAGGTCGTGTGGCTCAATGTGGCAAACGCCTGTATTTGTATGGTGGACTGCCTTTCGTCAGCGGTCCGGTGCAAATTACGATTGGCGACAACTGCCGTATCTCTGGCCACACGACATTCTCTGGTTGTACTCAGCCACTTGAAGGCTTGGAACACCCACTATTGTCGATTGGCAACAACGTCGACATTGGTTGGCAGTCGACTATCGCTGTTGGCGGTAAAGTCGTTATCTCTGACAACGTACGAATCGCAGGCGGCGCTTTTCTATTTGGATACTCTGGACACCCGCTTGATGCAAAACGCCGAGCGCTAGGTGAAGGTGACGACCCTCAGCAAATCGGTGACATCATTCTTGAACCCGATGTTTGGTTGGGCACGAATGTGACGGTCAAAGGTGGCGTAACCATCGGCGAAGGTGCCGTAATAGCCGCAGGCAGCGTAGTAACAAAGAATATTCCTGCCTTCGCAATCGCAGGTGGCAACCCAGCTCGAGTTGTCGGTCACATCAAACCCGTTGAAGTGACAGAATCCGATATGTTCGATTCGTTAGAGACTCATGGAGGTGACCATGCGTGATTTAATCGTATTTGGTGAAGACTTTGGTGGCCTGCCTTCATCGACTCAACATTTAGTTCGTCACCTTGCTAAGCAGCACAAAGTCTTATGGGTCAACTCAATTGGCTTAAGACAACCGAAGCTGTCCGCCAAAGATGTTAGCCGAGCGTTCAACAAGTTGTTTGGTAAAACCAAGGCCGTAACTCAAAACATGCTCGACTCTGAGGGACACGACAACATTACTATCGTTAACTTAAAGACAATCCCTGCGCCTGCTTCTAAATTTTCTAGAAAGTTGGCTCAGCAAATGATGTTGCACCAACTAAAACCGGTTATTGCAGAGCTTAATCTTAACGCGCCTATCCTATGGACTTCTCTTCCGACCGCTGTTGATTTGTGCGGACACTTAGGCGAGTCATCTGTGGTCTATTACTGCGGTGATGATTTTAGCGCGCTGGCTGGTGTTGATCATGACACCGTTGCACAGCACGAATCAGAGCTAATCGAAAAATCAACGCTTATATTCGCGGCTAGCAAAAAATTGATGGGTAAATTTCCAAAGCATAAAGCGCACTTGCTACCACATGGTGTCGACGTAGACCTATTTTCAACACCCGCACCAAGAGCAAAAGATTTACCAAGCAACCACCGCCCTATTGCTGGTTTTTATGGCAGCCTTTCTAAGTGGCTTGATTATGAAATGATTGATCATGTTGCGAATGCGATGCCGGAATGGGACTTTGTTTTCATAGGTCCAAACGAGCTTGATACGCTCATGCTGCCTAAGTTGAGTAACGTACATTACCTTGGCCCTCGTCCACACCACACGCTACCAAGCTATTCTCAACACTGGGATGTGAGCTTGTTGCCGTTTGTTGATAACGAGCAGATCCGAGCGTGTAGCCCACTCAAACTAATGGAATACCTTGCGGCGGGCACACCCATTGTCACAACACCGTTCCCTGCTTTGGTTCCATATCAAGGGCACGTAACCACGGTTGGCAGTGCCAACCAAATGATTTGGGCGCTTGATCATGCACGCGAGCTAAGCAACTCACCTATCTCTGTCGTCGAACAAGAGAGCTGGCAGAACCGTGGTAACTTCGTACATTGGATGTTGGAGCTATTATGAATAATCTGAAATTGCGGTTATTAGTCATCATCAATGCGATGTGGCGCCAACGCTACGTTATCGTTCTGCCAATGCTTATTTTGCCCTTTGTAGGCTTTGGTGTGAGCAAGTTGGCTCCAACTAAATATGACGCGCATACCAGTATGTTGATTCAAGAAACGGCCAAGATGAATCCATTCTTGGAAGACATTGCCGTTTCGACGATGCTCAAAGATCGACTTAACGCATTGAGAACACTGCTTCACAGTCGACATGTGCTTTACTCGGTCGCTGATGAACTGCAATTAACCACGCCAGATATGCCTGAAATTGAGAAACAAGAGATCATTACTGACCTGTCTCAACGTCTAACGGTGACTCAGCTTGGAAAAGATTTTCTAAAGATAAGTCTAACGTCGAACACACCAAATGGAATGGAAGCGACGCTGCGCTCGGTAAGTGAACATTTCATTGAACAGTTACTCGCACCGGAACGTTCATCGATTGAAGATTCAAGTAACTTCTTGAAAATCCATATCGACAAACGTAGCGCAGAGCTTGCAGAAGTAGAAGAAGCGCTAGCTGCATACATGAATGAGAATGTTCATTCGACGCCTGAGGTACAGAGCCAAAGTTTGAATCGCTTAGCTTCACTCAAACAAACACTGGCAGAAAAAGAGGCCGAGTTATCGGGTGTCGAAAAAAGTTTAGGGTCAATCGACCAACAACTTTCAAGAACCAACCCTGTGATCGGTAAATTAGAAGACCAGATCATCGACATTCGTAGCGACCTTACCTTGTTACAAGCTAAATACACGGACAAGCACAGTGCTGTGCAAGCTAAAGTGCGTGAGCTAGACAGACTAGAGAATGAACGTAAGAGTTTGCTCGAGGTAACCCAGCCAACGATGAACAGCGACCAGCTTTGGGACATCGCAAGTAGTACGACACTGAACAAACTTTCTGATACCCAACCTCTTCTGGTCACTCAATTACACAGCCTACAGCTGGTTCGTGCTCGCTTTGAGTCTTTAACTGAAGAGACCAAAAGCCTTCGAACTATGATTTTCGAATTAGAACACAAGGCCAATAACTTCGGCGAAAATGCAAAAGAGATGTACCGCCTTAAACGTCAAGTTGAAATCAAACGTCAACTATATGATGAACTGACAGAGCGTTATGAAATGGCTCAACTAACGGGTTCGCTTGGTGTATTCGAGCAAAACAAACGTGTGAAGATTATCGATTTGCCTTTCACACCGAGTGTCAAATCTAACATGCCGACTTTTGTTTTTATTCTGGCTGGATTCGTTGCAGGTATCGGTTTGGGTATTGGTTTAGCGGTATTGTTTGAACTGTTTGATTCTTCAATCAAACGCAAAGACGAAATCGAAGATATCTTGGGTGTCCCTGTGATAACGGTGATCCCTAAAATGAGCTAGTCAGCCTCAAAGCCATTTTTGACTAGCTAGATTCACAGCTTTCTAATTTCCTAGCTTCGTGCTTTCTAGCTTTCTAGCTTTCTAGCTTTCTAGTTTCGTGCATCCTAGAGCAAAACGCCAACACTCGGTTGGCGTTTTGTTTATTTAGAGCCCCAAGTTCTAATGCTACTTTCGATTTCCCCAAGCACCACGATTCAAATAGCAATTCAATCGTATTTTGTTTTGATTCCCATTTTGAGAAATGAAAACCGCACTGGAATTGAATAACATAAGCAACTGAAAAATAAAGATTATTTAGTTGGCACAACTTCTGCAATCTCCTTGTGTAGTTAAACGTTTTAAAGAATTTACTTCAATAGAAACGTCAGAAAGGCGAAACAACAATTATAAAGGCAGGGTCCAAACTATGAATACGCATTTAACGAAGCATGGCAAAAAGATCATACACGTTGTTCAGCACCTTGCACCGGGTGGATTAGAAACCCTAACTCTGGATTTGCTGCGCCTTGCTAAACCAACAGACCAAATGTTGATTGTCAGTTTAGAGGGTACTAAACAAGAGTCTATAAACAACTGGCCGAAGCTAGAGCCATACAAAAAGCAAATCGTCTTTTTGGATAAAGCACCAGGCGTACAATTCAATATCATTATTAAGCTAATTAAAGCCTTCAATGCGATTCGCCCTGATGTGGTTCATACCCATCATATTGGCCCACTGTTATACGCTGGTTATGCCGCTCGCGTAACCGGGGTTCCAACTCGAATCCATACCGAACATGACGCTTGGCATCTGAACAACAACAAACGTCGTCGATTACAAGCGCTTGCTTTAAAAGCTGCTCAACCAACGTTAGTTGCCGACGCGACACGTGTTTATAACCAACTACGCACTGCTTTTTCTTATGAGAACATCATTACCATCAAAAATGGCGTTGATTGTGAGAAGTTTAAGCCAATGTCGAAAGAACACGCGAGAGCAAAACTAAACCTGCCGACAGACAAACACATCATCGGTTGTGCAGGTCGACTAGAACATGTCAAAGGCCAAGACCAACTTATTAAAGCACTGACTCTTTTACCTGCAAACATGGTTGTCGCATTGGCTGGCGGCGGTACTAAACGCAATCAACTAGAGCAACTGACTAGCCGCTTGAATCTGAGTGACCGAGTCATCTTTCTTGGCTTAGTTGAAGACATGACCACGTTTTACGGAGCGTTGGATACGTTCTGCCTACCTTCACGCCACGAAGGGCTGCCGCTTTCTACACTTGAAGCTCAAGCATGCAATATTCCAACCGTCGCAATGGACGTTGGTGCCGTCGATGAAACCTTATGTCCAGTCAGCGGCGCCCTCGTCAAAAGCGGCAGCATTGTGGGGTTAGCTAGTGCGCTATTAGAAAAGCAAAATGAACGCTTTTTGTCACCTCGTCGTTACGTACTCGAAAACTTCGACATCATCAAAATGGTTTCGTCTTACAACGACATCTCAGAAGGAGCTTACGCATGATTGATTGGTTGCTTGCGGGACTTTGTTTGTTTTCAGGTGCGTTGATTGTCTATCATCACGCAGCCTACCCTTTGTTACTGCGTTGGTATGCGAAAAGCCACCCCGCACGCAAAGTTGAAGAGAGTCATCGTTGCTACAAAGAGGAACAGCAAGATTGTACGTTGCCGACCATCACCGTTCTTGTTCCTGCATTTAACGAAGAACAGTGGATCGCAGACAAGATTCGTAACCTTGCTTCACTCGATTACCCCAAAAAGAAGCTGCAAGTCATTGTCGCTTGCGATGGTTGCACCGATAACACAGTCGCCATTGCACAAATGACCATACAAGAAGCGATGTGCAGTGATGTCTATTTTGAGATACATGACCATCAAGTAAACCGAGGTAAAGTCGCGGTTGTTAATGAAGAAGTGACACGTATAACCAGTGATATCACGGCGATGAGTGATGTTTCTGCCCTTATTTCATTGGATGCTTTGCTTATAGCTGCCGCTCATTTTGAAAGTGACAAGGTTGGAGTGGTAAACGCAACGTATCAACTTTGTCCAACAGGCAATGAAGGCGAAAACACGTATTGGCAGTACCAAACCGCGGTTAAAGAGTCTGAGGCTTCGTTAGGTTCTAGCTTGGGTTCTCATGGCGCTTTCTACTTGTTTAGAACACACCTGTTTGAACTGCTTCCACTCAACACTATTAATGATGATTTCATCTTACCGATGCAAATCGTTAAACAAGGTTACATCGCCGAATACGAAACCCAAATGGTTGCATTAGAGCTAGAAGAATCGAACCTAGAAACGGACTTCAAAAGAAGACTTCGTATTTCAGCGGGTAACATGCAACAAGCGATTCGATTATTTGCCTTGTTCAGCCCGAAGTTCAAAGGCATCGCGTTTGCGTTCTTTTCAGGAAAAGGACTTCGCCTGCTCACTCCCTATTTAATGATTGTGTGCTTAGTGTGCTCAATCTTACTTAGCAACTACTTGGTATTTGAAGCGCTGTTATGGGCTCAAGTTGCCGTTTATACCATTGGCGTCCTTGGCTGCATCTTGCCAAAGCGTCTAGTAAACAAACCTATTTCATTAATCTCTTATTTGATAGTTGGACACTACGCCAACTTCATTGGTGGCATTCGTTACCTAATCGGACTAGAAAACTCACCTTGGACACGAGCAAATCATTAAGGACTTATTATGATTAACATTGAACAGCTATCTACCCAAAACCTATACCAATACAAAATCTCACGTGCTAAACGTACTTTCGATTTTGTAAGCTCACTGATTGCTTTGATTTTGCTAGCGCCCGTATTTCCGTTGATTGCGATGGCGATTGCACTCACTTCTCGTGGCCCTATTTTCTACCGTCAATTGCGCGTTGGTAAATCGACACCGGAGAAAATGGAAATCTTTGAGATCATGAAATTCCGTAGCATGTACGAGGATGCAGAAACTCGCTCTGGTGCAGTTTGGGCTACCGCGAATGACCCACGAATCACGCCTGTTGGCCGCTTTTTGAGAAAGACACGTCTTGATGAACTGCCACAACTGATCAATGTACTGAAAGGTGAAATGTCTCTAATTGGCCCGCGCCCTGAACGCCCTACTTTTTACACCAAACTAGAGAACGAAATTCCTTACTTTGCTGACCGTACATACGGTGTAATGCCTGGTATTACAGGGCTTGCACAAGTAAATCAAGGTTACGACACCTGTATTGATGATGTACGTCGTAAAGTAGGTTTTGACCACAGTTATGCACTAAGCCTATGTTCGGTTAAGTCTTGGATTGCCGCTGATCTCAGCATCATCTCTAAAACAATCATCGTAATGGTAGATGGTCGAGGTCGCTAAACCAGTATGGTCTAAAGTGAGAGAACCAGCTGCTTAGTCCAAGGTGAAAAATAGAGCAGTCTTGTCCAATGTGAACACAAGGCCAGCTTTGATAGTGATTTATCGGCTGGCTTTTTACTGCCTCATTCATATATCCCAAGTACTAACGTTAGTCGAAAAGCAGCTTAAGTGCTTACAACCTAAAAAAGCTGTGCACTTTAAAACGTACAAAAGAGACCGTGGTTTTCTGCTTTATTGCCTTGGTGACACACAGTTCCAGATCATGGAAATGGGTTACCACAGCCATACATTTACTGGTAATGTAGCAAGCATTCGAAAACACGTTAAGAAGGTTTTGAAACGAGAGTTCCCTAGAAGCAATAAGGTTTGGGTGGAATACTATCAAGCTGTCGATGATCCATCCAACGTCAACAACTCCCACACCCAACAGATGCCCCTGTTTTAGTTTCAATGGAACATAACGTTGGTTGGATGAACGCTACTTTGGCGCTTCTGACTCTGTAAAATTGGTTTTAAAAGTGAAGGCATACGGCGTATCACCGATTTCTCTGAGGTGTTCAAGTCGCTCTATCGCTTCTTCGAGTGTGGGAATACGGTCTTCTTCAATCCACCAAAGAACATAAGTATCTTCAGGTAAACGATGAAACCAATCCCCCTTTCGGCGCATAAAATCACGGTGGTGTGTGCGGAACATGAAGTTCTTTAACGAATCTACAGAGTCCCACACCGACATGTTCACAATCATATTAGGATCATCGAAAGCTTGGATATTGGTGGCGTCACCAGATTCATCTTTCAGACGCCAAACGAACCCTTCACTGCTTTCTGCGATTCCATTAACCAACTCTAAGTTATCGACAAACTCTTTGATTTCCGGCGCATCTAACGGATATTTCGCCAAAGCAATATTTAACTCAGCTAACTTCATAACATTTCTTCCTTGATAAATTATGAGTAAATTTTTCTAGCACGCCGACTGATTCTTATAAAACTAAAGAACAGCCACGCCTTCAACTTCAATCACTGAGTTCACATTAGCGCGCTCGATTATCTTGAGTAACGTCGTTTGGATTAGTTCATTATCTCGGATTTCGGTTTCACAAGAAAAACGCTCTTCTTGGACACCATCACCCTCACTCAGCATAAATTGAACTGCGACTTCCGTTGCGAGATCTTTGGTCGTTCCGTAGTACGCTAACGTGATTTTAGGGTATCCGTGGTCGCCTTTTTTAACCTGCTTTGCGATACGTTTTTTGGCTTTATCTAAATTCATACAACTTCCTTTTAAGTTTGAAATACAAGGTGACTAGAACACCTTTTTAAACGGTAAGCAATACAATCAGCGTTGGTTATAGAGATTCCCTAGCCTGTTGATACTAATCAAGATGGTACAGTCTTAGCACTTTAAAGAGTGATAGCTAGAACACAGAAAACCTGTTTAAGAAATATAATGACAACATATAAGAACTACGCGCCAAGAAGTGGGAGATGTTTTCGTTGCTGATAAGTTAAGGCTAACTCCAAGCACTGCTTGATTGGTGCCTTGGGAAGTGGTTCAGTCAGTTTCAAGACGATTGCCCGATTACCTTGAAATACCAATGTGCCATCGTGCAATTCTCTGAATGTGTCGATTAGCTTCGTTTGGCAGTTAAAGAACAAGTAATAGTTGTTTGGCGATTTTAATTTCCAATCGATTCGAATTGGACTGCCCGTCTTAACGCTGTAACTCGGCTCGCCCCATTTCAGAGACTCTTCGACTTCACCTAAATCCAAATCAGAGCAAAGCTCAAAGATTAATGAACGCAACTCTTCAAGCCGAGCTCGAACATCATCGGGATACTCGTCGAAATGTGTTTTGATTGCTCTGTCCATTCAACCTCCGATTCATTTGTTGTGATATTAAAGTCCAGCTCACTTAAAGCATAGAACCTTAAACATTAGCCCAACTTTAAACGAAAAGTGCCAAGCCTCGTAAATCGATTTTGAGTTATCTGTTCGTTAGCGGTTTTCAAGGCCAGCTTTAGACCGTCTGTATCCTTACAACCAATGTAAACATGTTTTCCATTGCTTAGGCTTAACTTCAACGCTGAACCTATCGATGCATTATACAACCAGCCATCGCTCAGCATTCGGATGCCAATACCTTGATACCACTTGCTTTGATAGAACGATGTCTCGGTAATGTCTGACACTTCTACATTCTTACGCAAAAAGCCAAAGCCGAAATACCAACTTAGTACATTGTCTTTGACCTCAATGGTCATGGAGAAAAAGAGCAAAGCAATTAAACCATTGATGGCGTGAGCGACTAATGTCCCGGGGTTATTATCCGAGGTAACGACAATGAAAGCACTTATCGCAACAAGGATGAGCAGCAATCCCTTGTTGGATTCCTTACTATAAAACACAGTGGCAACTCCTATAGACAACGAACAATCCACTAACTAGCCAACAGTTATCTTACTGCAGCCTTTCTAAAAAATCGTAGCAAGTAATGCAGGCATACTCCCACAACCAAACCAAGTAGCATCGCCTTGATACTACCAACCCAAAGTATCAAACCAGAATAACCTTGTCCCGGACCTAAGCCTTGTTTATTAATCACATCGACAAACATAAAACCGTTCCACAGCACATGCAGTGAGGCTGTAAATCCATGCACACAAATTGCGATGGTTCCAAGTAACTTGTACTTGTTAATAACTGGTGCGCCACAAAAAATGACAACAAGCGCAAATGTAAAAATCAGAGGGCCAGACAGTACTAAAGTGAGTGTGATTACTTCAACGTGGCTCTCTATGCCATAACTGTATGTACAAAATACCATTGTCATTGAAAACAAAAGCGAAATGAGTGCGAACCATAGCGTTCTATTCATTGGGGTTCCCTGCCTTAATAGTGGGTTTAGGACAAATTCGATAATCGACAGGAAGAACTAATTACCAAAAATACGGCATGAGAAATGCCCTTGTTACACGACTATTCGATGGACAACTCAGACTTTCATAAACCCAATGTAACGGAAGACTTAGAACACAAGCTAGGCAATATAGCTTCGGCTATATTGAACCACGAGCATAGACTGAAGACAGGTGCTACGACGGAACAAGTAAGGTAGGCTCTACTCATCAAACGATGAGCAATCCACGTATATCAGCATGAGAACCGACGACATTACTTGCTTCATCTATGTAATAACACTATCCCTTAAATAACAAGAAAGGCTCTATAAATGCGGGAGCAGAAACTTCTACGCTCTTATTGACAGAGGGGGTCATATCGCCGCATTAAGGTGTGAGCAACGCTACAACTAAACCTAACCATAGCACCATAAACACAAAACCCAACGATGACACCGAAAATGCCAAGCGTTGGGAATCACTCTTAAATGCTTTGTTAAGTGCCCTACCACTTACTCGAAAAGCCGATCCTTTTTAGTCGCATTTCTATGAGAGCCATCTCAACATAGTTAGACTTGTTTGAATATATATTATCTTTATACTCGAATACTAAAGGGAGTAAGTGTTCAAGAACTTCCTTTTCAGTATTTAACTTATACTTTAGGCTCTTAACTTTACGAAAGTATTGAAAAAGAAAAAAACACGAACCCATTAGTAACGTTGCAGTCAATAGACAAGTGAGCAGGAAAGCCCACACTTCAAGTTTTTCAATCAAGAATGTGCTGTCATAAAGAAAAAAACCAGCAGCCAAAGTGGCATAAATACCGACCATAGATACCATAGCCATAGTGCGAAGATTTACAATCCTCGTGTTTAGATCCTCTATGGTAGCAGAAACTGATTCCGCCATTTCCAGCAAACTCTCTAATTCATTTTGGCTATCTTTCTCGGTCATTCTATTTTTCCGTGCTTGATTGTAACAAAGCCATATTATCGACAAATACTCTTAGATAATTACGCTGTTTCGTTACACTGTCAATCTGTGATGTAACCTTTTCACCATTCCACTCAAAAGCTTCGGGTTGTGCACATACTGGAATAGCAATTACTTTAATATTTGCTTTACCGATAGCTTGATATAGCTCGGTAATTACGTCTGCGAACACACTACCACAATCAGGATGATAGTATTGCTTAGCATCTTCAACACTTGACTCATATAAGTCCACCTTGTTTACAGCAATCGCTATCCAGTTTGGACCACGCCCATTACTTTTAGAAAGTTTGACTGACTCTAGAAGCCTCTTAAACTCCTCTAGCTCAATTTGAAGATTATGGTCACGAACCTTAGATACGCTATCTAGTTCCTTATGCTCAACCATCGTTTTTCTGATTGAGTCATCTCGAACGGCAGTATAACCCCAATCTACAACATGAATTATGCCTTCTAGCGAATCACTTGAATTTAGTGCAAGATCAAGAGCTTTTGCTCGTTCAGCATTGTTCTGTCCAGGAATAACTGAAACAAGTTTTGTCCAATCACCGATAGTAATTGGCTTAACTTCAACTTCGTTACTAGTACCTGGCAACTGCCAATCAAGGCTGTTGGCTTCCCCATGGTAGTGAGCGGCAAGCACACTTTTTCCCGCTCCAGGTCTGCCAGTTACAATAACATCAGCACTACCCTTACCTAACTTAATCAAAGCTTTGATCCAATGCTCATGGATCGCATGCCTATACTGATAAGCGTAAACTACAGGCTTTGCAACTGTAGGTACTAAATCAGTCCAACTTTCGCTATTCATAATTATCTCTTTTATGTTTATTTTTCAGTATTTTAATTGCAAAATTATCTAAAGTCGAATGTGATCTTTAACGGCACTTAGCCGCATTAAGGTGTGAGCGACGCTTGGCTATACTTGAGCGAAGCGAAACTGCCAAGCGTTGCGAATCACTCTTAAATGCTTTGTTAACTTGCCAGCCATTGAAGCAGGACTGTGATCTGATTTGTAGCCATAGCCAGCAAACCCAAGATAGCCTTGAAGGAATCTTTAAGCCCAAATACAGCTTCTATTACGGTAATGACAGTGAGCATTAAAATCAGATTATTCGTCCTAGTCTGAAGCAGTTGCTGCTGACTCTGGCAGTAGTAATCATGCCACCAAGCATTTTCCTTAGAGTAAGGCTCATCGAAGTCATGGTCTCTGTGGTGCTGGTATGTGCGAATCACCTCTCCCTCCTTATCAGGGATAAGCTGACAGTGAGTACCTATAGAGCCTTCGTGCCAAAAAGTGTAACGGTCGAAGTATAAATCAAACTCTTCACCGGGATTCAATGCTTTGATTTTTGGTGTCGATAGAGCTTTTTGTTCAAAGCCTCCCATCAAGCCACCGCCTGACGTTATTTTGAATTCAGAAATTGTTGCACCAGAAAAAGGCTCAGTACCAATATTCTTAATTTTTAAGCCATACTCAAAGGGCTCATTCTGAACAAGAAAAGGATATTTTCTCGTATACAATCGTTTTCTGATCGGTCTATGTATAAATTGGAGACGAAGATCTACCTGCTTTTTTGGTAATAGCTCCAATTGTTCTTCTTGTTTTTCTTCCACTAAATACTCCTAATTCAAAAGCAAGTTAACAGCTATTAGACAGAAAAATTCTGCATTTAAATATAGGATTTTTCTATCTAGTTTCATATGGGCGGAACTCTACCACGATTAATCACAGCAATTCAGTGACTTAAAACATAGATACGTTCATTGAATGACTAAATGCAGAATATTTCCGTATAGTATGAATATCGCAAAACTGCGCAGAACTGGATATAAAAACAGTACCACTACACATACCCCAAACACAAAAAAGCCTGCCATCTATGCGAACATAAATGGCAGGCTTTATACGTTAGTTAAGCTTGTGTGTGGCTAGCTTACGCGGCTTCGAATGCGAGGGCTTTCTTCTCTACTTGGCGGAAGATCAGCGTTAGTATGCCGTTTACTGCTAAGTAGAATGCGCCGGCGATACCAAACACAGTAAGTGTGTCGTAGGTTTGGCCGTTAATACGCTGAGCGTAACCCATCAAATCCATTATGGTGATGGTGCTTGCCAGTGACGTGCCTTTGAAGACTAGAATCACTTCGTTCGAGTAAGCTGGAACGGCGCGGCGTAGTGCGTATGGCAGTAACACTTTAAGCGTTGCGATTTTGTCCATGCCGAGTGCGCGACATGCTTCCCACTGCCCTGCTGGAATGGCGTTGAATGCGCCTCTGAACAGTAGCGTGCTGTATGCCGCGGTGTTCAAAGCTAATGCTAACATTGCGCAGAACCAAGGTTGGCTTAACCAAGTCCACATGAAGCTTTCACGAATCCAATCGAACTGACCCGGGCCGTAATACACCAAGAAGATTTGAACCAACAATGGTGTGCCAGTGAACAGCGTGATGATGCCACGAGTGAACCAGTGAATCGCCGGTATTCTTAGAATTAGCGTTACCGTCATCAGCAGTGACAAGATACAACCAACAAGCAATGAAGCGCCTGTGAGTTGAAGACTGGTCACTAAGCCTTCAAGCATTTGAGAGAGGTATTGTTGATTCATGCCATTGCCCCTTTGTTACCCAAACCTTGAATAGAGAACTTACCATCAATCACTTTTACCAATCTTTGTGTGATTAAAGTGATGACCAAGTAGATTGCTGCTGCTGTCGCGTACCAAGTAAATGCTTCGTGCGTTGCAGCGGATGTTAGTTGTGCTTGTTTCAGCAAATCTGTTACGCCAATTAGCGAAACTAATGCAGTGTCTTTCAGTAACACTAACCATTGGTTGGTTAACCCTGGTAGTGCGTGTCTTACCGCTTGAGGTAACACGATACGAAAGAATGCACGAGACTGAGAAATACCAAGTGCGCTTGCTGCTTCTCTCTGCCCTTTGCTTACTGCTTTCAAAGCACCACGCAAGGTTTGTGACGCGTAAGAAGCAAAGATAAGTGACAGTGCAACAACACCAGATAAGAACGGGCTCACTTCGATGAAGTCGCCAGTGATCATGAACAGAACTTGTGTCGAACCAAAGTAGATAAACAGTACGACCAGAATTTCTGGTAAACCACGAACAATCGTCACAAATGCAGTCGTTGGCCATTTGATTGCAATACGACGAGACATCTCACCACTTGCAAACAAAACTGCTAGAACCAATCCAACCAATAGGCTTACGAACGCAAGCTGAACAGTCATCCAGCCCGCTTCGACGAGCCCTAAAGAGTAACCCGTTAATTCCATAAATTACTTACCGAAGTACTTGTTGAAGATCTTGTCGTATTCGCCGTTCGCTTTCACTGCAGCAAGTGCAACATTAAGCTGGTCTACAAGTTCTTGGTTGCTCTTGTTTACTGCGATACCAAAGCCGTTACCGAAGTACTCTTGGTTTGTTACTTGGTCGCCAACGTACGTTAGGTTGTCTTCTTTCTTGAACCATTCTGCTACAACGGCTGTGTCACCGAATACAGAATCGATACGACCGTTTTTCATGTCGATGAATGCATCTTGGTAGCTTGAGTAAGGTACCGCTGTTACGCCAGTCATTTGCTCAAGTAGGAAGCTCTGGTGAGTAGAACCGTTTTGAACGCCAACACGCTTACCTTCTAGTGCTGCTTGGTCTGCTACTTTGCCTTCGAAAGAAATGAATGCTGCAGAGTTATCGTAGTATGCGTTAGAGAAGTTCACTTGTTTAAGACGCGCTTCTGTGATGTCCATTGCCGAGATAGCCGCATCGTAACGTTTGAATTTAAGTGCAGGGATCAAGCTATCGAATGCTTGGTTGTGGAAAGTACACGTTGCTTTCAGCTCTTCACAAAGTGCGTTTGCTAAGTCTACGTCAAAACCCTGAATTTGGTTGTTCTCATCCATGTATTCGAATGGTGCGTACGTTGCTTCCATCGCGAATTTGATTTCTTCTTGAGCTGCTGCGTTAAAAGAAGCAAGGCCGATAAGTGAAGCTAGTAGAATCTTTTTCATTTTGTTACTCCGAATACTGTGTAATAGCGGCCTGTGGCCATTCTTATAATTTGATTGTTTTAATTGATGTTGTGTTTAGCTAGATCTAGTGAGTCAACTTTCTTTTAATAAGTGACTTACTTAATGAGTCAGATACTCGGCAAACTCAGGTGTCTGCGGATTAACGAATGAATCGCTGGTGCCGTGTTCAACGATGTACCCTTTCTCTAGGTACAGAACGTGGCTAGCAATCTTCTTCGCGAAATCGACTTCATGCGTCACGACCACTTGGGTAATGCCCGTTCCGCTCAATTCTTTAATAATGCTCACGACTTGGTTGGTGATCTCAGGATCAAGCGCCGCTGTTGGTTCATCAAACAACAACACATCCGGTTTCATCATCAGCGCACGTGCAATCGCAACACGCTGTTGTTGACCGCCAGACAGTTGAAGTGGCCAAGCGTCTGCTTTGTCGGCAAGTTGAAGTGTCTTTAGGACTTCTTGCGCTTGCTTAATCGCTTCTTGCTTATCCAAACCCGCCACTTTGGTTGGTGCTTCAATCAAGTTTTCCATCACCGTCATGTGTGGCCATAAGTTGTATTGCTGGAACACCATGCCGACTTTACGACGAAGTTTAAGCCCCTGCTTCTCTTGGATTTGGCTTGAAAAATCGAATTGCTCATTCGCAATGTCTAGTTCGCCGTTGTCCGCGATTTCAAGCAGGTTCAATACACGCAGTAATGAACTCTTGCCCGCGCCGCTTGGGCCAAGCAATACCAAGGTTTCGCCACTCTCACAGTCGAAACTGATGTCGTGAAGAACTTGGGTATCACCGTATGATTTGTTGATGCTCTTTACTTGAATACTCATGCCACAATACTGCATTAATTGTCATTTGTTGGTTATTCTATTCAATCCGATGTTTTATGCAAGAAAAATGTATAAAAAACTACTTTGTTGAATTTTTGTAACAAATATTCCACAAAAAACAGTCGCTATAACTGGTCTTACAACCAAAACTTACAAGTCATTGATAAAGCTAATATCGAGATAAATAGCAAACGTTTTGCTATCAATTTATAAATCATCGCACGGTTGCTTGTTTATGTGTGCACTCTCCTATCAACGCTAATTTACTTGCATAAAAATTAGGGTTAAATAGCTTGGTTTCCTATCCAACTGACTGGATCAAAATGCTTAGTTTTCCTTTAAGGTCGTTTCGAATTATTCACTTAGTGTTGATGAAATATTGGAAATTGAGTTTCCTAGGGAGCGTCACAGCGCAATAAATGCTTTAATGGGTTCAATTCTCAACAACAATTACTGCCCAGCGAACAACGCGCAGTACAGGCAATAAGTCATAAAGCAATTAGCCATAAGCAACAAGCAACAAGCCATCTATTTTTAAAGCGACAACACATTAAGGCAGTCATATGCAAAACGATGTCTCTTCTACGCTCGACTCGAACCAGCGACAGACTCAGCGATCGACTCAACAAGCGCCAGAACCCAAACCTGAGAAAAAAAGCCTCAGTATTTTGTTTGAGCTGAGTAAATTCATTCAGCCTTATAAAGGTCGTGTTATTGCTGCGTTGATCGCGTTGATCTTCACAGCGAGCTTAACCCTTTCAGTCGGACACGGTATTCGTCTTCTTATCGACCAAGGCTTCAGCCAACAATCGTTGTCAGACTTAGGCAGCGCGATTCAATTCATCATGGTGGTGGTCGTGCTGATCTCGATTGGTACTTTCTTCCGCTTCTACTTGGTTTCTTCTGTTGGGGAACGTGTGAGTGCAGACATTCGCTTATCGGTTTTCAATCATGTCGTGACGCTGCACCCGAGTTACTTCGAAACCAATGGCAGTGGCGACATCATGTCGCGCATTACAACGGATACTACTCTGCTTCAAAGCATCATAGGTTCATCGTTCTCTATGGCGATGCGCAGCGCGTTGATGTGTATTGGTGCAATCATCATGCTGTTTGCTACCAACATTAAGTTGACCTTGATTGTATTGGCCTCGGTGCCGTTTATCTTGATTCCGATTCTTGTGTACGGGCGCCGTGTAAGAGCCCTATCTCGCCAAAGCCAAGATTCGATGTCTGATGTGGGTTCTTACGCAGGTGAGGCAATTGAGCACATTAAAACGGTGCAAAGCTACAGCCGAGAAGAGCAAGAAAAAGCATCATTCGCGGTTGAAGTTGAAAAGGCGTATGAGATTGGTCGCCAGCGTGTAAAACAGCGCGCGATTCTTATTTCTGGCGTTATCGTGATTGTATTCAGTGCTATCGCAGGCATGCTTTGGGTTGGCGGCAGTGATGTCATCAACGGCACCATGTCGGCGGGTGATTTAGCGGCGTTTGTGTTTTACGCAATCATGGTTGCTTCGTCATTAGGTACGATTTCAGAAGTGATGGGTGAACTGCAACGCGCGGCAGGTGCGACCGAGCGATTAATCGAGGTCCTACAAGTTGAAAGCCATATTGTTGCGCCAGTTGCGAATCCAACTTCGCTTGCTAACGTAACGCCAGAAGTTGCATTTGATGATGTGACCTTCTGTTATCCATCAAGACCGGACCAACCCGCAACAAGCAACCTCACGCTTACTGCCCATGAAGGCAAAGTGTTGGCACTGGTTGGCCCGTCTGGCGCAGGTAAAACTACCCTGTTCGAACTGCTGCAACGTTTCTACGACCCACAAGTGGGTAAGGTCACCTTAGGCGGTGTTGAACTGAATCAGTTTGATCCTAACGAGCTAAGAAAGCAGATGGCATTGGTGCCGCAACAACCTGCTCTGTTCAGTAACGATGTGTTCCATAACATTCGCTACGGCAACCCGCAGGCAACAGACGAGCAAGTGATCGAAGCGGCGAAGAAAGCGCACGCACACGAGTTCATTCAAAACCTACCTGATGGCTACAACAGCTTTCTTGGTGAACGTGGTGTAAGGCTTTCTGGTGGGCAGAGACAACGTATTGCCATCGCACGTGCCATCTTGAAAGATCCAAATATTCTATTGTTGGATGAAGCAACCAGCGCACTAGACAGTGAAAGTGAGCATCACGTACAACAAGCGTTAGAAGAGTTAATGCGTGGCAGAACGACGATCATTATCGCCCATCGATTATCAACAATTAAACACGCCGACCAAATTGCGGTGCTCGATAAAGGACAACTAGTAGACATCGGCGACCACCAGTCTCTCATCAATAGCTGCGAATTGTACCAACGCTTGGTTGAGCTGCAATTCAAACACCTTAGTGCGTAACCATTGAGTGGATGTACAACTAAGTCACTGACATTGTGTGGTTTCAAGCTTCAAAAACTTAAATCACGCGTGTTGCAGTTTTGTTAATTTAGCGGTAGGGTTTTTATTCCAATAACAACTTATTCCGATGAAGGATAAGTAAATAACGTTAATTACACAGATAACAATAAGAGAGTTCGCATGGAAGCACTATTATCTGACTACCCGGTAGTAACAGAAATCCCTGTCGCTTGGGGAGAAATGGACGCACTCAATCACGTTAACAACGCTGTATATTTTCGCTATTTCGAAACCGCTCGCTTAGATTTTTTCAAGCACGTCGAGCTGATGGAAGAGATGGCGATTACCAAAGTTGGTCCTGTTCTTGGTGACACTTACTGTAAGTATTTCCGCCCAGTCACGTATCCAGATACCTTGATGGTCGGCTCACGTGTTACCGATATTCAAGATGACCGATTCACCATGGAATACGCGATTGTCAGTAAGGCTCAACAGAAACTGACGACCGTTGGCACTGCGACTATCGTGATGTTTGATTTTGCTTCGAACCAGAAAGCCCTGCTCTCGCTGCGCTTAACCAATGAAATCGAAAAGATGAACACGTTGAAAAGCCCATGCTTCAAACAAGAAGCCGTGACAGAATAACGTATTCGTTGGTTGAGAAAGATTCAGAAAGTTTCAGACATTAAAAAGGCCACTCGATTGAGTGGCCTTTTGTTTATTGGTTCAGAGTGCTTAAAAGAAGTTACGCGTTATAAGCCTTGAACGCTCTCGACCTTGGAAGCTATAAACCTTGCAGCCTATAAACCTTGCACGTACTGAGCATTAGTTCGAACTTCAACCATCTGCTCTAGGTTCTGTTGTGAACCTTCAACGCCGTTCAGTAGCGCTTCGAAATGCTTGATAAGTTCAACTTTGTCTTTCACTTCTTTAGAACCTGCACCGATGTTGGTTAGGTCAATGAAGAACTCGTCGAACAGACCAGAGAAGTCAGTTACTGCGTCGTGGTTCAAGAACTGCTCGTGGTTGTAAATGCTTGGGTAGCCACCCTTCTGTTTATCAACCGCAAAAGAGATGCCTTTCACGTTGGTAATCGTGGTCGCTTTCTCACACTTCAACATACAACCTGCTTCGATGCTTGGCTTGTTACAACCCACGGTTCTTTGGAAGAAACACTGACGGCTGGTCATCATCAAGATTGGGTGGTAAATGCTGTAGAACAGTTTGAAGTTCTCTGGGCGACGAATATGACGAATCTGACCTTTGTTGATCTCGTTCGAAATGAATGCGCCTGCACAGTTCAGCTCTTCTTTCAGAGTAACCAGTGCGTGAGAGTTGGTCGTGTTCATGAACGGGCCTGCAACCCACTCAATACCCATCTCGTAAGCTTTGTAAGCAATACCCGTGTTGTTGGTTACGATGCGAGCTGGCTTGATCTCTTCAAGAATACGAACCGCTTCGTCGTAATCTTTACCGATCAATACCGCTGGGAACCAAGGAATCAAACGTGGGTTTGCTGCCAAGATGTCGATGTACTTGTTACAACGCTTCTTGAAGCTTTCTGGAAGTTTGAAGTAAACATCCGCGTCAGTCACGTCACACAGGTGTAAGTCTTCTACATCGGCGATAAGCATCGACATAGTCGGCTTCTCGTTCACTTTAGGGTGCTGAGGCAGTGCTGGCACTTCAACGTGCTTAATCACTTCCACAGAGCCGTTCAGAATGAAGTCGATCTCGTCTTTTAGGTCTGAAACTTCTTTTAGAGGAATCAACAAGCCTGCATCCACTTCACTGAAGTCGTGGCTTTCTAGCGTGTGAACTGCACTCTTCACGTTTTTGAATCGCTTCTCAAGTAGCTCTTGAGTAATCGCCTTCTCTTCAACCGCTTTCAATAGCGATTTAGATTGAAGAGTAAAGTTCTCTTTTGGCGTGTTCACAGTCACCGTAAATGGTTGACCCACTTTTGCGCTGAACGACAGTGCTACTGGTGTCTTGCGAATATCAAGGAACTCGATCTTGTCACGCATTTCGTTACCAAGAACGTCTTTCGCTTGGTGAAGTTCGTTGGTCACTTCTTGAATCTGTACAACTGAGATTTCGTTGTTCTGCTCCGTCGCTTTTTCAACAGCGTAGTTCATGCTGTTGTCGCGCGGGTTATCGATGAACATGTCTTTCGTTAGGTTGCCCTTTAGGAAAGAGTTGGTGAAATCACGGTTGAATACTTTGTGTAGGTTCGAATCGTCTTCGATCAACAAACCACTTTCTACAAAGCTATCAATCTGTTTACGCCATGTGTCTACCACAGTGTAAACGTAGTGTGCGCCTTTAATACGGCCTTCTACTTTCAATGAGTCGACTTTCGCATCAACCAATTCAGGTAGGTCGTAGTAAGCTGAGTTATCTTTCAGGTTAAGTGGGAACTTGTTGCCCGCGTTGGTGATTTCGTACTCATCACGACACGCTTGGCTACAACGACCACGGTTACCTGAGTTACCCACACTTACTGAGCTTGAGTAACATTGACCAGAGAATGCGATACACAGAGCGCCGTGTACGAACACTTCGGTTAATACGTCGTGATCGTGTGCCACTTCCGTCAGCATCTTGATTTCAGGCAGGTTCAACTCACGAGACAAGTTAACGCGCGTCGCGCCAATCTTAGACAAGAACTTAATCTGACCTTCGTTGTGCGTAGTTAACTGAGTCGACGCGTGAACGTCTAACGATGGGAAATGCTTCTTAACCAGGTTGAATAAACCCAAGTCTTGAACAATGATGCCGTCCACTTTGGTGTTCACAAGCTGGTTCAGCAGTTTGGTGATGCTCTTAGTCTCGTGCTCCAGTAGCACAACGTTAAGAGTCAGGAACACTTCACAGCCGTATTCATGAGCAAGGCGAATCACACCATTCAATTCGTCTAACGACAGGTTAGAGGCTCTGTTACGAGCGTTGAATGTGTCTAAACCACAATAAACTGCATTAGCACCCGCTACGATGGCGGCTTTTATCGCTTCTACATCGCCACCTGGGGCTAATAACTCAATTTTTCTGCTCATTTTTGAAGTCGCTCACTTACTTATAATTTTTAAGCCGCGTATTCTACCCACATCACGATCTCTTTACCACCGTACAACACTTTTCAAACTAAATGACCTCAATAATGCCGAACGAATCCGATCTACCTATCCTTTATTCTTTACGCCGTTGCCCTTATGCAATGCGCGGACGAATGGGCATCGCACTATCACAGCAAAAAGTGTTACTTCGAGAAATCGTTACCAAAGACAAGCCTAGCGAACTATTGGCCAGTTCGCCAAAAGGAACAGTGCCTGTATTGGTGTTACCCAATGGACAAGTCATTGAACAGAGCTTGGATGTGATGAACTGGTCACTTCAACAAAACGATCCTCAAGATCTTCTGCGTTCAAGCAATCCAACGCTTAGCGAACAAGTTCAGCAGCTCATTAAAACCAACGATGAAGAATTTATTGGTCACTTAGAAAGGTATCGTGCATCGGTTCGTTACCGAAACATCGATGTTGAACAACGCCGACAAGCCTGCGAAACCTTCATTAAGCAGTTAGAAGTGCGACTTACCGATCAGCCCTACTTTTTTGGAGAAAGCCCAAGCTTGGCCGATTTTGCGGTGATGCCTTTCGTCAGTCAGTTTGTGCGAGTCGAAAAGAAGTGGTTTGTGAAATCGGAATATCAAAACGTAGGACGTTGGTTAAGAGCGCACCTTGAAAGTAAGCTCTACACCCAAGTCATGAAGCAATACCCTTTGTGGAATGAAACCAAGCAAGATTGTCTTTTTGGATAACTTAAGAGAATTTTGGGTGACTTAAGGGTATCTAGGGTGATCTAGGGGAATTCTGGAATAGATAATTCCTAGGTATTAAAGTAGTTACGTGACACTGTATCTTCTTTGTAAAGAACAGATATTCAAAGGCTTAACTGGGATTCCGTTGTCTCTTTACCTGTAACTACTGTCTCTTAACTGGCAAACACAGTCTAAGCTAAGCCTTTTGTTCATTTTAACCTGATCACTGAATCGCTATCGAAATCTCGACTTCAGTTTCACCTTTGTATAGTTCAAAATCTGTCGTGTAAGTTCTCACATGTGGGCAGTCAGCAGCGCTGAAATACGCCCACACTTCACCCCATAGGTCGATCACAGCTTGTGGTAATTCACCTTCAGCAGAAAACGTTAAGTATTTACCTGCTTGTATTTCGGTTTCTACAAGCGTATCAACATTCTGATCCGTAAGTGCATTAGTACACGCGATAACATCAAATTCGCCCGTAAAGTCAGACTCGTAGTTAGTGTAAACGCCATACACTTTTGAATCCGGTGTTAATTTCGGAAATGCTTGGTCAAAAAAGCCCTGCCACAATTGCCCTATCTTGGCTCTTGCTGGGTCCATCTCATCGGTATTGGTGGTTCTTACTGAAAAACCATACGCCTTTACGGCTTCTATCGTTTCAACTTTCATTCGTTCTATTCCTAAGCCAATTGACGATCTAACTGTATTGAATCCAATGTTTTATAAGATAACGATGCTAATCTTGTATCTCTTTATGGCCACATTTTTCACAGACAAGGTGACGAGAAAACTCATCCATTGACGCGACAAACGGGCCAAGGAACCAACCTTTTATCATGCCTGCCCAAAACTCACTTCGCTTTTGGTTAGGTTTGTCTGCAAACGCACTCGTCTTTCTGACCAACACAACAACATGTTGTGTCTCTTCTCTGCACGCGGTGCAATAGCATTGTTCTATGGTGCTATTCATTTGAAAGCCTATGACGTTTTGAATGAAACATGCTGAAAGTGAGGGTTGTCGACACAGACATCCAATGTCGCTATTTGAGTTAATACGAAAAGTTGTTGCTCGCCTTGAGTACTGACTTTAATGCACTCTTCACGGCTGTCATTGCGCTGGGTATCTAACCCGACACATTCAATCTTCTCGCCAGACTTCAGCGTTAACTTGATTGGGTATCGGTGCATACACACAATTTCAATATAATCGTAATCGTTGCAACTAATCATAATACCCCTCCAATTCATCCACCACGCTAATGCGACATGCCATACTATTCAATATCTTTACAATCAATAAGTTACTCGTATCACAATCGCATTGCCATAATCAGATTATTGAGTAATTTGTTAAATTTAATCTCGTTCTCACCATTCACATTTCATCTGTGAACGACAATTTAAGGCTTCAAGAATCCTTTCCAATAATGGTACAAACCACCAATGTCTGAAGAACACATTAGCGACATTGCGCCTTTGATTTGTTCTTCGCTCCATTCCCACCATTTCATTTCTAGCAACTGAGCGATTTCAGTCTCATTGAAACGATAACGGATATGGCGTGCTGGGTTTGAACCGACAATCGAGTATGGCGCGACATCTTTAGTCACAACCGCTCGACTTGCGATGATGGCTCCGTCACCAACCTTAACACCACTCATGATCATGGCTTCTGTACCAATCCACACATCGTTACCAATCACGGTATCACCAGAGCGTTCAAAGCCGTCTATCGCACCTTCAAACTTCTCATCGTCTTGATAGAAAAACGGGAAGGTACTCACCCACTGGTTTTGGTGGCCTTGGTTGCCCGCCATCATAAACACGGCGCCAGAACCAATCGAGCAGTAGCTGCCAATGATCAGCTTATCGATGTCGGTTCTATCCGGTAATAGGTAACGCGCACAGTCATCAAAGCTGTGGTTATGGTAGTAACCCGAGTAATAGCTGTGCTCGCCCACGATGATGTTCGGGTTGGTCACTTGTTCTTTGAGTGACTTTCCAACAAACGGGCTTTCAAAATAGTTTTTCATGGTTGTACTCTTAGTTTCGTTCTTTTAGTTAGGTACTTTTTTTGCGTGTTGATGGTTGTAACTTGTTTATATTAGTGTAAAGGCAAACGTGCCCTATCGACCGCCTGCAATATCAATAAACGAGCCGGTGACATACGAAGCTTCGTCTGATAATAACCACGCGATAGAGTTCGCGACTTCTTCTGGTGTGCCACCTCGTTGTAACGGTAACTGCGAAGCTAGTCTGTCTACGCGATCTGGCTCTCCGCCGTCTGCATGCATCTCAGTATAAATACAACCTGGCCTTACGCCATTCACTCGGATATTGCGTGAAGCTAATTCAAGCGATAAGCCTTTGGTGAGTGAATCCATCGCACCTTTCGATGCTGCGTAATCCACATACTCAAACGGTGCGCCAGTGCGAGAAGCGGCAGACGATACATTCACAATCGAACCTGCGCCATCGGCTTGTTTGATAAAGGCTTTACTGCACAGAAAGCAGCTTGATACGTTGGACTTCATCACCTTTTCAAAGCGATCCAATTCAATATCAACCAATGGTGACTGGGTAAACAAGATCCCGGCATTATTAACCAAGTGAGTCACTGGACCTAGCTTGTTACGAGCAATCTCGAATAAGGATTTCACGTCCGATTCAACAGACACATCCGCACGCACACTAATCGCGGTTCCGCCTTGTTCGCGAATCTCATTCACTAGATCTTCAGCTCGCGACTCATTGTGTATGAAGTTAACGCATACAGCATAGCCTTGACTGGCCAACAATTTAGACGTCGCTGCGCCAATACCTCGGCTTCCGCCGGTTACAACCACTACCTTGTTCAATGAAACCTCCTAATGCCACTTGTTTGTTATAACCTGATTTTTCGATGAAACCTGATTATTCGATACGACCTAGTTGTTCGTGACAAACTGATCGTGTCGATACAAATTAATTGCTCGACACAACCTGAACCCACTGCGATCGCCACGCCGGCGCTTCGAATGGGTCTGGCCAAAACTCAGTTTGCTTTTGAATTAAACCATCAACAACCGTGTGAAAGGTGATCACTCGGTCTTTCAGCACACTGTCAGTAACTGAAATGTCCGTTACTACCGTATCACCTTCACAGACAATTGAATTGAGCGCGAACTCCCAAACACCATTAGCTGGGTATTCAGCATTGACTGCCGTGAAGTTGTCGCGCCCTACCGTCAATTCAGACGACTGCGGCCAATAGCCTTCAAAATCTGCGGTTAACCATTCACCTGCCTTTGCAAAATCATTACTGCGCATTGCATCCCAAAATCCCAATACCACTTGTTTTGGTGTCATTATTCTTCCTTAAAGTTATTTACGTGTGGTGATTTTTAAATGTCTGCTTCGTTATGCGTACTTGCTAATGATCGTTAAAAGATCATCGACACTGTTAGCAATGTAATCGGGCTTGGTTTGCCAATTTTCAGGCTCCGATCGGCTATAACCTGCGGCTACGGCAATCACTTTTGCATTGTTACCCAGCGCGGCTTCAATATTGCGAGCAAACTGTGTGTCCGCTTCATGGTCACCGATGTACATCAAACAAAGCTCGTTAGTCGGATCGGCGCCAAATATGTTCTCGACACATTTCACACCACCAAATGGATGGGGTTTTTGGTTGCCGCTCGAAACATCGTCATAACCCACTACCGATTTAAACAAATCACCAATGCCATAGCTGTCGAGCACACCACGAATATTCAATTGAGAGTTTTGAGAGCAGATCCCATGAGGAAGATGAGCAAACTGATTAACCACGGTTTCCATTCCTTCAAACAAGGCGACGGCTGTTTGGTTTTTCTCTTGATGCTCTGCCCACATTCCACCAGCGATCAACATTTCATCGTGTGATAAGCCGTAATAGTCGATATATAAGGCTTGCCAGTTTTTAGCCCCGTGGTTGGCTTCATGATAAAGCGCTTCGCTGAGCAAATATTTAGGTAAGTTATCACCTGACAAGTGTGGTGCGACTAAAGAGATAATATCTTTTGTGATTGCGATATTCTTTGGAACGGAATTGACTATGGTTCCATCGTAATCCCACAGGATGGCATCTAACTTCATACACTATCTCTTTGTTTCGATTAGTAATTTGAATTTATCATTCATAAGCCTATTTAGGGCAATTTTATTGTCTTGAATTTCGAAATTTGTCGAATAGAAGCAAAGCTAGAGAACAAACCGTTACTAGCAAACAAAAACCAAACAGTGTTTGCTCACATCACTGCTTTATCAATTGCAATATATGCGTATAATCCCCGCTCCATTGCGCTATCGCCGTTAAAAATAGCGCCATTCAACATTTTTAATGAGTACCCAATGTCGAAACTATTTTTCAAAGGCCGTATCGAAACAAGACAGAACCACGTTCTTGCTGGCTACAACGTAAACCGCGATGTGAAAGCGGGTACTGAAGAATCTCCAATCGCAGTAATGGTTCAAACTGAAGCGCGCAAAGCAGAAGTTGAAGCACTAGCCGCTGAAAATACTATCTTCGTTACTGTTACAGTCGACGCAGACAAAGAAGAGAACACCATCGAGCTTGATACTCTACTGAACAAGCCAAAAACGATGACGTTTGAAAAGACCCCTAACCGTAACGATCCGTGTTCTTGCGGCAGCGGTAAAAAATACAAGAAGTGTTGTGCATAAGCGCTTTGACTTGAAGAATTTAAAAACGGACCGGTAGCAATATCGGTCCGTTTTTTTATACGCTAAGCAAGCTTATTCAGCGTAAGACAAATTATTAGGCGTCAGACAAACTGAAGCCACTAAATTTGGCGAAAATTAGGCGTCGCCTTACTGCCACTGAACGTATAAAGCATCACACCCTGTTCACTGCCTACTAACGAATCAAACGTGATCACTTCCTGCCATTGTTGTTTTTCTAACGGGCGGAAATGAGCGCTGACTTTTCCGCCTTGTTTGACGAGCTTTACCGACACACTAGATTCACTAAACAACAGACGTTCCTTGATCTGTGGCTGACCATTTTGTTCTACAACGAACACCAATGAACGCTCGCCCATGAACATCTCTTTGCTCACTTTAATGTAGTTGTCGTTATCCCAGTAAATACCTAACCCAGCTTGTTCAAATGCGAGGTTTGGATCTAATTGAACCGTCACTTCTGTGCTGTAATCCGAGCTAGATACTGGATGAACGAAGATATTATCAACATCAGCTGAACCCGCACCAAAGATATTGCCCTCTTGCACTTGCATCGTCAGCACGCCGTTTTCCAAAGACCGATGTTCCGGATTTTCATTTCTGATTTGCCAGTTAACGAGGTTATTCATGTTATTAGTCCTTGCTGCTAGATCATGCGTTGACGGAGTTGGTAAAACACATTGTCGAGTTCATCGGGATTTTGCTTTTGAATGCGATTAAGCTCTCTTTGTACAGAATCGTACATAAGTTGGTTATCCATGTCTTTCAATGCGGCGTAGTAATGAATGCGACGTCCCAAGATAAAGTTATTCTGGTCATTCTCACTCATCATATTGAAACGGTCTATTGTCGCTAAGAACTTCGCTTTATCCTGTGGCAGCTGTCCGTTCAGTTCCATCAACAAATTAATACCGTGATAGTTACCATAGTTGCCCGTCACGCGGTTTAGTTTACTGATCAATTGATATTGTTCTTCAAGCATTTCACGTTCGCTAAGTGGCGTGAACTCTCCATTCTGCACCAGTTCATCCAATTCAGTTCCAGGCTTCACAGCAAGCGACAGAATGCGTATTTCATCTGGGTTGATTTGGTTAAGTAAGGCCGCCGTTTCTTCAACATGCTGCGCCGAATATTCTTTACCACCCAAGCCAAGGATAATGAAGGTCATCATCTTCATACCCGCTTGCTTCGCGTATTCGGTCGATTTCAAAATAGATTTCGGAGTAATGCCTTTTTTCATCAATTTGAGAACATCAATAGAACCCGATTCCATACCGCAATAAAGCATGTTGAGCCCTGCATCACAGATGGCTTTCATCTCTTCAGGCGACTTCTTAGTCATGCTTTGCGCTCGTCCATAAGAGCTGATCTGCTTTAACTCTGGGAAGGCTTGTTTGAGTGTATTCAACACATCCAGCAAGTCTTCGGTATCCATAGTGAATGAATCACCGTCTTGCAGAAAACAGGTCTCAAATTTACGGTTCTTATAGAATGCTTTCGCAGCCCAAATGTCTTTCTTAATCTCTTCAACGGGACGAATTGCAAACTCCATCCCCTCAAACAGCGTACAGAATTTACATTTGTTCCAAGGACAACCTTGGGTGGTGCGAATCAATAAGCTATCCGCTTCTGAAGGTGGGCGAATATGCCCTTGTTGGAACTGATACTGTGTCATTTGAATGCCCAATAATTAACTATTCGCATAGACTACTAGAAGTTCATTCAATGAAAAACACGGTACAATTTGAATTATTATCAAATGAAAACGGATAATTAAAGAAGAAGAATGTTGAAGTATTAAGTAGGTTAAAGGCTAATCAAGGTTGTCCGGTGTACGTAAATTGGTTCCACACTTTGTACATTTATAGTCACCGTTTCCGCCACTTGAAGCTAGCGACGATAAAATCATTCCAAGCAACCCTGGCTTCTTTTCATGTTGTGGCGCTTTTTCGGCTTGGTTACTGAACATAGTGTACTTGTGCAGTGTCAGTTCCTTACAGTTACTACAGAACGCTCTCGTCTTCTCACTTCCATACATAATATCTATCTCCTTAACTCAAAGCACAAACTAAACATATGGCAAATATGCCACACGTAGAGTTAAATCTAAATATTTTCATGAAGTTATGAGTAAGTAAGAGCGTTTTAAAGAAAAGTAAACTCTCGACTGTTAAGTGAAGTGTTGGTGAACAAAGTTATTCAATTCAGTCACGCTTCTGATGATGTAAACCTCTTTCTCTTTAGCGCGCAATTCTAACTGCGCTCTAAAGTCGTCATTCCAAAATTTAGGACACAGTTGTAGTGTCTTATAGCTTTGTATCGTGCCTTTTATCACTGAGCTTCCAGCAGGCCAGCCTTCAGGTTTAACAAATAAACCTTTGAGCATTCTCTTGGTTACAAACCAGTAGCTAGTTGAATAAGGAATGTCGATATAAACCAAGGTATCAGCTGCATCTAAACGTGTGTTGAACGAGCCTAGAGGGCCAAAACCATCGATGATCCAGCTTTCTGACTTAAGTATGCTCTCATGAGCCTCCTCAAATACTTCACGTTCAACAAACTCTCCGTTGGCCTTGTAAACAATAGAGTCCAACTGGTGAAGCTCTATCCCTGTAGCTAGTGCTAACGCCTTGCTGACTGTGGACTTTCCACTCCCAGGCTTACCAAAAACCGCGATCTTTTTCATATGACTTCCTCTATTCAGATAAAACCCATAAGACAGCGACAAAAAACCCACCTTACGGGTGGGTTCGATAAACAAAGCGCATCAACAATCCCACCATTCTTATGGAATGATGATAATTCGTTGGTTAGATGGCGCTAAATTCAGTTTCATAAAACTACTTTTATATATTGTTGCTTAGTTGTCAATGCAGCCAAACGTTGATTGGGAAGCTATATCCTCGTCAAGTCGCACCCATTAATAGTCTTAATGAGTGCTAATTGGTCTTGGTTATTTCGCTTTCTTTTTCGCCACTGTCGCTTCTGATAGCTTGCTTAGTACACCCGATACTTTCTTAACGACCTCGTCACAGCCATTGATCGCGTGACGCTCTACCAAGTAATTAGGATCGTTGTAAGACAACCATACTTTCTTATTTGAATCTTCAGTGACTAACACCTTCTGCGGTAAATCTATCGCGACTTCTTGAGCACATTGCATTAATGGTGTCCCTACTTTCGGGTTACCAAAGATGATGACTTCCGTTGGTCTCAATTCAAGATCGACCTTACTCGCGTTTTTCTGGTGGTCAATTCGCGCAAACAATGTCAAACCTTTGCTTATAGCGAGTTCTTCAAAGCGGTCAGCGGTCTCTTTCACTGAGTAATTACTTTGGTATTTAATCAAACCATCAGAAGCCGCAGCTAAAAATGATGCAGAGAGTAAAATGGCGCATAGTGGTAGTAATTTTTTCATCGTCACCTCAGAGATTTAACCTAATCAAACTTACATTCATAGCGCCACTTCTAAAATCAGCGACGTAGCCCATGTCAGTATAGACGCGATTCGATTCTCAGTTTGCAGAGAGGATCACTTTTCTAATGCGTCTTATTATCATCAGTTTAGGTTAACTCGACGCTAACCATTGGCTTTGAAGCTTGAATGTTTGGTCATCAAAATCAATAGTGCCTTGCACACCTAGTGGCGTGACTAGCATGGGATGGGTGTGACAACTGTCGAAGCCATACAGGATCGGGACATTTTTACCGTTCAGCACTTCAAGAAGTACATCGAGTGGTGTTCGCCCTGTCCCTTTGTCATCAAACAACTCATGTTTGCCGAGTACAATAGCGCCTACTTTATCGAATACTCCGCAAGCCAATAAGTGCGCGAATGAACGCTCGACCGCTTCAATGCCTTTTAGTGAATCTTCAATAAGCAGAATATCGCCAGACTGAATTTCTGGCATGTATTCGCTGCCCCAAATCCCGGCCATCGTACTCAGGTTGCCGCCAATCACGCGACCGCTTACTTGACCTCCTCCCATGAAGTGCCATTCGTTATTGTAAACTGGCTTTGCAGAGTCTTGAGTTTCCCAATCGTGTTTAATGTCCGTCCAACTCTCAGGCATCGTGTACTGATGTTGGCTTGAATCCGAGCATAAGATGTCAGTAAACGATTGGAAGGTTTCGTCGACTAATGGCGGGAACTCACCAAATGACGCAACAAGTGCAGGGCCATAAAAAGTCACCAATCCAGTTTTGGCGTAGATGCCTAACAGTAATGCTGTGGCATCTGAATAGCCGACGATGATCTTAGGGTCGTCTCTAAGGGCATCATAATCGATGTATGACAACAGTGAGTTACTGTTGTTACCACCAATGGTCGACATAATGCAGCGCACGTCAGGATCTCGAATGAGCTGATTGAGTTCTTCGGCTCGCGCTTGAATGGAACCAGAACGATACCCTTCTGACTCTCCAGTTAACAAACCTTCAACTAGAATGAAGCCCTGCTTTTCCAAATAACGTTTAGCACGAGCAAATCGATTAGGTGCAAAGACCGTTGCGGGCGATGACGGTGAGAAAAATCCGATTTTGTCACCAATATTTAAAGCTTTTGGGTATATCACTCGTTTGTCCTCCATAACAAAATTGGAATAATACGCCTGACTGAAACTCACTAATTCTTAAAGCAAACGAGTTCTTTAAGCGAGTTGATTTCGGGGTTAGAGCTCAAAAAATTAAGGTTGAATCAAATTTTCATCCCCAATTAATGCCACGATTTAGTCCCACATTTCTCACACTGGTATTCGTAATCACTGTCTACATAAAAACCGGGAACATTATGATCACCTCTAAACAATAACGTCACCAGGTACTCCATCAACACGCCTAACTTCCATTGTTTCTTTTCAGATTCAGCGTCCGCTTTAGATTCAGCATCGGAAGCGCTAACAGCAAGGTGCGGGGTAAGTGCGTCGCACTGCTCACAGTGATAAGGGTGTTTAATATACTTATTATCAAGCATTTATATAAGCCAACTGATATTTATAAATTTGATACATACTAACAACTTATCACTCGGTTCTCGAACTTATTGTTGTCCACTAGAGTTTTATTAGAAAGAAATGAGACACAAGGTAAGTGCCATGCATCTTGAATCAGTTACCATCGAGATCTCCCTCATTGAAAAGCTAAAGCTATTCTTACGCTAAGGTATGAAATTAACTTTTACTTTAATAGCCCTTTTTCCGCAGCACCTTCAAGTTGCACTTCTAGCTCTTTCCATAAGGCACGACTGCCTTTAGAAATACGCTCGCCATTAAAGGTCAGTACTTTGTCTTTGGATATGTTGTGCTTCTTCCAGCTGTGACCATCACCATGGATGTTATGAAGCAAAGGTGGCACTCTATCGATCGCCTTACCAAATCGAGCTTCCGGTGACTCACCCGCTTCGAACTCAAGCCATAACTCCAAATACTCGCTTCTTGAATGGCTCGGCAATGATTTCAGCAAGCGCTCGACGCAGTTTCTCTCTTTGAGCTTGTTTTCTTCGGTTTCACTGGCATAAATGATGGTATCTCCCGCATCGATTTCCCCAAGGTCATGAATCAGCAACATCTTCATTACTCGGGTAATATCGATTTCTTCATTGGCATAGTCTTTCAACATAAGAGCGCTCAAACAGACGTGCCAACTGTGCTCGGCCGAGTTTTCATATCGGTCCAATCCAACTGGTTTCGTCTGTCGATGAACATCCTTTAATTGTTCAATTTCGACCATGAATTGCAGAATGCCTTTGATTTCTTCCACGATAAGCTTCCTTAACTTAAGTTGATGATTGAGCGGTGCGGAGGGTTAACCTAGCGACAAAGAAGCGTTACTCCCAATGAACCGACATTTTGTAATACGCAACACCCGATGGTTGTGGGCTAAGCTTATCTACCTGTTAGCCATAGGGTGTTCAGGATTTAACTGAAGCAGATCCCACAAGTTACCGTAAAGATCTTCAAACACAGCAACGGTGCCGTAGCCTTGCTCTTTAGGCTCTCGGACAAAGTTAATGCCCAAAGACGTCATACGTTCGTAATCACGCCAGAAGTCATCGGTGTTTAAGAATAGGAATACGCGTCCACCAGCTTGGTTGCCGATGAAATCGAGTTGCTCTGGCTTGGAAGCTCTAGCAAGTAACAGGCTCACACCGGTTGAATTTGGTGGAGCAACAACAACCCAGCGCTTATCTTCTTCTGGCAGATACGTGTCTTCGATGAGATCAAACTTAAGCTTGTTTACATAGAAATCAAGCGCTTCATCGTAGTCTTTTACCACGAGTGCAATGTGGACAATATTCTGTTTCATAACATACCTTGTTGGGGTTTTAGCTGCGTGGAATGATGCCATGAAGCAGGTAAAGACACTAGGTGTCGCATCATAAATCGTAGTATCTCGTCCGTCACAATCTAAAAGGTATACATCATTTATAACTGCCAGAATCCGAGCTCGACGCCACCTTGAATGACAATGGCACACATCCCGTGACGTGGTAACTCCATTGGCGGCACCGCAACTTCGGCGCCTAGTTTCTCGGCTGCAGTTACTGCAGACTGAATATCCTCAACCAACGTGTAATGACGAACAGTTGGTTCTTCAGTTTCACGAAGCGGTGCTCGAATGCCAATTACCCCGCCATTAGATAGCTTTGCAGTGCGCGCCCCACCAAGGTTCACATCTGCACCACTGAATTTCACGTTGTAGAGCTGAGCGTATGTTGCACAAACGACATCGACCTCTGGGGTAACCACTTCAAGATATTGAACCTTCATCAAATTTCCTTCTCGTGTTCTTTAAGACTCTCAACCTGCATACAGCTGTGCAGGTGTTTCTCATCAATAATTTATTACTAAACAATTCGACCGCGCATGATAAATTGCGGGCCTGCTGCGCCACCTAAATACTGTTGATTGATATCTTCGAAGCCGCCTTTCTTATAACAGTTGAATGCTGCCGGATTTTTGCAATTCACAGTTAAGTAAATCGACTCATACGCTGAGTAATTCGCTTTTAAATACGGAAACAAAGCCTTCACCGTGCCTGTTCCTAAACCTTTACCTTGCTGGTTTTTATCAAGCACAAAAGCTCTCAAGCCAATGCTTCCTTCAGGGCAGAATTCGTAGTGCTCTGCGTAAGCGATATCCAGCTTAAAGAAACCCACAACTTCGTTATCAGACTTAATCACGTGCAAGTGCGTCTTTTCACTGCCGTCTAATAAAAACTCTGCAGCTGTACCAGCGAACTTAACCTGTTCATCGGCGAGTTGGATGGCCTGAACTAACGCCACATGTGAATCTTCAAGCCTTTCGATAGTTATCATTGTTGTTCCTTCTGTATAACACGCACGAAAAACCGACTAGAGCTCATCGCTAGTGTCTCGAGAACCGTAGTTTGGGAAATGCAACCTTAGTACTCAGTTAATACGTTTAGTCCATCCAATAATTTAGAGCAAAGACCAGCATTTGGTATCCAACCAAAAGGTCATGACTTAATGAATATCTTGGCAGAGCCTAAAGAGATAACCGTCAGGAGTTTGAACGATGAACTGCTTCTGAGTCGCGATCGAATCCCCACATTGATAAGACTTTGACTCTAACGCTAAGTAAATAGAATCAGCGGCGCTTTCGTTAACTCTCTGATAAAGTGGTTCGATATCGATAACATCCCATTGGAAGTTAACACCACGCCCTAACGGAAACTCCAGATCACCTGAAAGCCATTTTCGACTTTTGCCCGCAATCCCTTCAAGCATCACATCAACACCGTCAAGCGTTAGATAAACAAACTCTTCATCTGAGCGCTCGTATTTCACTTCAAACCCCAACACATCGACAAAGAAGGATTTGCTCACATTAATATCGAAACAATAAAGCTCTGGAACTACTCGTAATGTCATGATTTACCTATTCACTAAATAGCGAGAGATTAGTAAGAATCTAATCAGGATTTCCACTCTAATATAGAGTTAATTAATCTGTGTACTTTAGCTAGCTTTATAAAGCCTTTCGTTAATCTCCCAAAGCGCGTTTCTGTTTGAGTCATATGTTAGAAGTTCAATAGCTTCTTGGTAGTCGCACCAACGGTAATCTGTGTGTTCACTTGATAGTTCAGGATCTTCTGTGACTTTAACTGAGAAGGAATGCTCAGGAATGACGAATGGATGCTCAGTCCAATTGTAATTCCCTGCATAAAAGACTTTTGGAAGCATGCACATTGAATCAAGCTGCTGCCAGTTATCACCGACTAACTGAGTTTCTTCAGAAAGCTCTCGTTTTGCTGCTTCAAGAATTGATTCATCATTTTCGCCACCACCGGATATTGCCTGCCATACACTATTGTCACTTCTGCGTACGATTAAAAACCGAGGTTTGGTGTCGACTATTTGATAGGGAAAGACTAAAACTTGAAAAGGTGCTCTCATTGATATGCCCTCCAATCGTTCACGTTTACGGCGCTAACTTCCCAAGGATGACCGGGTCGCTCAACAGATTCGTCAGAGGAAGAAACAATGGCTCAGGTAACTCATCTAGCTTAAACCATTTCCATTGCTTACATTTATCAGGCTCTGTCACCTGTGGTTTGCCGCTAGCATCAGAAGCCACAACAAACAGCGTTATATAGTGCTTGTTCTCTTTCTCAAAAATATCATTGGTAAAAGAGAGCTTTTCAAATCCACTAACAACGAGGCCAGTCTCTTCGAGTGTTTCGCGTTTGGCACACTCTTCAATGCTCTCACCCCATTCAAGGTGTCCGCCCGGCGTTGCCCACGTATGAGCTCCGTGAGAACCAATTCGCTCTCCAAGTAACACTCGCCCTTCACGTAGAATAACCGCAGCGATACCTACTCTTACTTCCTGACTCACTTAAAACTCCTTAATTCTTACCAAAAGACAAACGAACAGCTAAGTGACTAACAATGCCGAGATTACGCTCAAACTTACCACTAGCGCCAAGCCGAGTTAAATACCAAATGTTGAGAATGATCTCGTAAAGCTCTGTCGATCACACCCAAGGAAACACTTTTACTTGCTGCCATCTAGCCTTATAACCAGCGGTCATTTTGTTGTAGTTCGCTTCTGTCATTGCTCGCTTATTCGGTTTAATCAGCATATCAAACGCGTCCTCTACACCGTATGGTGCAAACAACTTGATATCGCCTGAATCATCCAGAGTAAACCCGATAGCAAGCGCAGAAAGCCAAGACTTGATACCTTGTTCAACACGATCGTATGGTTGAATCAAGCAACCGAACTTCTTAGCGTAACGCTCATGGATGGTCGCTTGGTTCTTTACATCCACGTCGACACGATGACTTAACCGCGAACGAATGCGGTTTTTGAATTCGTCCTCAGTGAGGGCTGATGCATTATTGAAATAGACAATATCTAAGTCTTTAACTTGGTCTAGAAGCGGTTTGTTTTCGATATCATTCCAGATTATTTGAGTGATGGCGCCGCCTGCAATATAGAAGTTTGGCAAACCCACCTCACGACATACGTTGGCTGTTTCGATTAGCTCAGGAACTTGTTGAATGAGGTTCTTGAGTTTTTGTTTATTCATCATTCCCTTTTTATCTAATCACGAATCGTACATTGCCCAACGGAAATAAGGTCTTTGACCATCCATTCGCTCAACCTTTGCACCCAACCTTTTGTAGAAATCATGCGCTTTCTTATTGTGCGGACTTGCCGTCCATGAGATGTGAGAGGCGGATGATGACTTCGCTTGTTAACAGACAAGAATGCCGCGCATTGCGAATCAGCTTACAGTGCTCTCAGGTTTTTGTTTCGCAGACGTTATTGCTTGAGCTATTTTGGCCCTGTGGTTTATTTCCCACTCAGCGAGTGTTAATGACGCCTCTTTACTCGCTTTCTGTGAAGCCATTAAAAACACTTCGTCTTTTCTGGGTTTAGGAATAACGACAATACCCTCTACATCGGCAACAATGATATCTCCCGTAGAGACCTTTGCTCCGCCGCAAGTGATTGGAGCGCCCAATTCAGAATAGACCTCTTTCTTTCCCGGAACTGGATGAACACCTTTCGCAAAAACTGGAAACTTCATATCTGAAATTTCAGTCAAATCTCGAATGACACCATCAATAATAAAGCCTTTGATACCTCGACTCTTCGCGACTGCGCATACATTACCGCCGGCTACAGCATATTCGCTATCAACGCCATCTACTACAATGATCGAACCTTCTGGTGCTTCGTATATGGCTGAATGAAGCATTAAATTATCACCAGACGTTAACTGGACAGTAAACGCTTCTCCACAAATTCGCGGCATTCCCTGCCAAAGAGGACCAATACTAAAGTCAATAAAGTGATCGTTACTTAGTATATTTCCGTACTCGGTTGTCGCTAATTTAGAAAAATCTGTCTTCATATTTACTCTCCACTTTCAAAGTGGGCAAATACTTCTGCGCCAGTCATATTTTGTGTTTCATTTTTAAATTCGTAGTATTCGGGCTTTTCATCGATGAATATCTGATGAGTTAACTTGTAGTCATCCCCAGACATCAATAAACCGACAGGAAGATGATACTGATTATTTGGCACCAAAAAGTAAAACAAGTGAGTACCACATTTACCGCAGAACCCTCTCTCAGCCCAATCGGATGACTTATATCTCACTACATTTGATTCACCTGATATTTTGACGGAATCAGAGCAATCAATGACTAACATCGGACCGCCAGACCAATTTCTACACATACTACAATGACAAGCCCCCAATTCATTACTGGCGTACTCTACTTCCAACTCAACCGAGCCACATAGGCACTTTCCTTTACCTTTCATGAATCCTCCAATCTTTGCAATGTGTGTAAAATGAATAGCAGATAACGCTTTTTATACCGATGACTTAATAAGAAAGGCTATTTTTTGTTTCCCTTCTTCGACAGATACGCGGCATACTTTTTAGAGATCCATTTATGAATATGAAGCCCTGTTTTACGAAAAAGATACAAATCTATAGCAGCTAGAATCACCAAACCGATTACAGTTCCCATTATAAAACCTCCATGCACACTGAAATGCCACTCTACCAAATAGTTAAGAAAGGCACCGTGAACCTAAACAAACTATTAAGACTAGATATGAAAGTTGCTTTAACTCGGGGAAAATGACGAGGCATAACGCTTAGCTACGCTGTAAGTGGATGTATGCCATGTCTGAGCG
The DNA here is from genome assembly GCF_041469245.1 of Vibrio sp. 10N.286.51.B11. Taxonomy (NCBI): domain Bacteria; kingdom Pseudomonadati; phylum Pseudomonadota; class Gammaproteobacteria; order Vibrionales; family Vibrionaceae; genus Vibrio; species Vibrio sp. 10N.286.51.B11. Next base: position 176,401 of record NZ_JBFRKI010000007.1, read on the forward strand.
AAGCGAGTTCGGCACGCGTTTACGAATCAGATTTAGGCGCCTCGTTATATGTTTTACTTACTAATATGCCAAGCCATTACGCCACTAGCAATAAGTAAAAATATTCCTATCAATCCGACATTAACTGCAAAACTTACTTTATTAGTTTCGTCTTGAAAGTCATTGGTTCGGGACACAAGTTCACGATGAATCATTAACGACAAAAAGTCTTGATCAGCTAGATTGTTACCATCAAATGTAATGCCTGCCAATACAACAAGTAAAACCCCGCTATATGCAATGTAGTCAACCAAGTCTATTGTGGATAGGTAATCAAAAAAATTGCGAGAAATTAGCAGAGCTACCGAGATCACAACAAGATAAGATAAAATCCCTTTGAGAAAACCCTTCATTGAAACTCCCTGTACATATAACAGCTATCAGACAGCAAAATTCTGCACTTAACTCCAGAATAATTTTGTCTAGTTTCTAAGATAGATAAGTAATATACAACCAAGCCATTGCATAGCAATGACTTATGTCACAGCTAATTTCAGGCGTGTGAAAAACCGCCTACTTTAGTTCATCTGGAATGCGGCGATCTTTGTGGTAATACTCTCGGTCGCGTTCGTTGATTTCGCGTACCACTTTGCATGGGTTGCCGACTGCGACGACATTGGCTGGGATGTCTTTGGTGACGATGCTGCCTGCGCCTATTACTGAGTTTTCACCAATGGTGACACCGGGAACTACGACTGTGTGCGCGCCAAGCCATACGTTGTTACCAATACGAACGGGAACATTGAACTGCGCTGCTTTTAGCCTGAGTTCTGGGCTGATGGGATGTGTGCCAGTGGCAATGGTCACGTTAGGCGCTATCATCACGTTGTCGCCGATGAATACGTCTGTGTCGTCGACCAGAGTCAGATTAAAGTTCACGTATACGTTGTTGCCTAGGTGCGTGTGACGCCCCCAGTTCGCATGTAATGGTGGTTCAATGTAGCAGCCCTCACCGACTTCGGCGAACAACTGCTTCATGATTTGTTGTCGTTTATCACCTTCGCTCGGGCGAGTATGGTTGAAATCGTATAGCACTTCTAAGCATTGAGTTTGCTCAGCAACCAAATCAACGTCGTCACAGTAGTAAACGTCTTGGCTGTGCATTTTAGCCTTTATATCCATGTTTGAACCTATTTGATCATTGCCTTATGTCGGCATAAATAAAGAAACAGATGGATAATTTGAAGTTTTCACTGGCCTTAATGCAAGTTGGATGAATTAACGCGGCCTGATGTTTTCAGCCACACGCCACAGCACACCACTTGGGTCAGTGATACAAAACTCAAGCATTCCCCAAGGCTGTTCAACAACCTCGGAAACGTTGACTTCAAATTCCGACACTACATTAGAGTTTTGAATGTGTTGATACCAACTTTTTACGTCTTCAACCAGCAAGTGCATCATGTAATTGTGACAGTGCGCAGGTTCATAAAAATTTTGCAGAAGGAACGCACAACTGCCGTGTCGTAGATAGGCGATATCGTGAAATTCAGACATCACTTCGAAGCCGATTGACTGGTAAAAACGCTTAGATAAATCGAAGTCTTTCGCGGGCACGAAAGACTTAATTTCTGAGACTTTGAGGTTTTCCATCCTAGATCCTTATAGTGCTGATATTCTGGTCCTGACACGCTTAACGCTTTAAGTGGTTACAGCGTTTATTCAGAGTCTTGCTGAAATGAGTCGACTTCGGCTTTAGTTAGATAACGCCACTGTCCTGCTTCAACATCCAAACGAACGTCACCAATCTGTTCACGGTGTAGGCCAACAACTCGATTCCCGACCGCAGCAAACATTCGTTTTACTTGATGAAACTTGCCTTCTGTAATGGTCAACAGCACTTCTTTACTGGTAATCACCTCGAGCTCTGCCGGACGCGTCGGCTTTTGTTCGCCCTGCAATTGAATGCCCGCTTTAAACTTATCAGCGACATCGTCTTTGATGTCTCGTGACAATGTCACGCGATACACCTTCTTACAAGACTTGGTTGGCAGCGTAATATTGAATGACCAGCGCCCATCATCGGTAATTAAGACTAAACCTGTGGTGTCGGCATCTAAGCGCCCTGCGATGTGCAGTTCTGATGCTTTGTCTATCTCGATGTAGTTAAACAATGAAGGATAAACTTCATCGACATTAGAACAGATAGTACCCGCAGGCTTGTGCATTAAGAGGTATCGAAATTCACGCAATTTAAGCGGCATGCCATTAAACAAGATGGCGTTGGTTTCATGAACCTGAGTCGATTCATCGGTGACTGTTTCACTGTTTACGTTCACCTCGCCATTATGGATGCGTTCAATCGCTTCAGGCTTGGTTAGGTCAGTGCTTTTACATAGGTATTTATCAAGGCGCATTAATCGTCGGCACCACATTTAGCACAAGGCTTGTAAGTTCGTTCACCTTGCTCGATAACCACATAGTCACCAACGCACTTGTCACATAAAGCGAGCTTTGGGTAAGCCTCTTTTTGTTTCTTTGCGTTAATGTTGCCTTCGGTGGTGTATACGGTTCTCATCCCGATGCCTTTGTTTGAATAACGTGAGAGGCGCAAATTGTATCACTGTTTACAGCTTTGATTGGAGTGGCGGTTCATAGATAAATTGATTTTAAGTACCGCTATTCCAAGATCCCTCCCCGTAACGGCTTAACCATGAACAACAAAATCAACGTGCCACGCCTATCAGTGGTAAAATGATAAAAGCTCACCAACTTATGAAGTCGATAATGAAAGATTGTAATCAATGCGGAAAATGCTGTATCAAATACGGAGATGGCGACCTTGCCGCGACTCAAGAAGAGATCGATTTGTGGGAGTTGTTCAACCCAGACATCTTTGAATATGTTCGAGGAAGCGAGATCTGGTTCGACCCTGAATCTGGTGAACGTTTAACTCGCTGCCCTTTTCTGGAGCTGGTTCCGACGAAAGACACCAAGGCTCAAGCCAAGTACACATGTAGCATTTACTTAGACCGACCAGAAGATTGCCGACACTACCCAAGCCTAATTAATGAGATGGTACGAGATGAGTGTGAAATGATTGAGGTGGTGGATTTACAAGACACGAAGAAAGCTCAAAGGAAACTCGACCTGTTGATGAAAGACAGCCGCCCTTCAAGCTATTCGTAAGCGATGATCTTTTGAAGATCAATCTTCAGTATTAGCTAGTAGCCGCTAAAACCTTAAGCCAAATACTGGTTCGCTTCTAACCAATCAAGCGCAACCAGTGCCGCCAATGAGCATACCGCTCTGTCGTTGCCATCCACAAACTTAAGCTCTTCAATTTCGGCATCCGGAGACAGTTCGCCAGTATAATCAGCAAGATAGCAAGTCAATTGCACCGATACGCCTTCCGCTTTGCCATCAGCTTGGCCTGTAAACGTCTCGACGTATTTGATGGAGTCAGGCACTAAATCAACTGAGATCTCTTCTTTGATTTCGCGAACCAGTGCTTGCTCATCACTTTCGCCAGCTTCACGCTTACCACCTGGTAGATAGAACAGTTCTTTGCCTTTTGATCTGACCATCAACAGCTTGCCGTCTTTGATGAATATCCAAGCCAGCTTATCAATTACCTTATGCATGTCGTTAGACCTTATTTCTGTTTTAGTTCTCGTTCTTACTGAATCAAGCCACACCATTAGTCGCGACCAAACAAAGCCTGGGTATGTTACACGCTGGAAGGAATATACTCTATTGAATCGAATAGGAAATATCATCGCCAAAACGAAAAATGACAGCGTTCGAGACAATTCTCGTCAACTGTCATCGGCGTTGTTTACGGATTGCTTTCTAGTTGTTCGTAGATAGAATCAATCGACTAGCCACTTAAGCGCAGAGTCATGGTCTTCGAATGACTTAATCTCACCGGACACAAACCAACTGCCGACTTTTGATGCCATTTCTTGCCAGCTTTTATCACCATAAATCGCGATTTTGTCTATCTTCGAATTGAGCTCTAATCCCAATTTGAAATCATCCCAAGCTGCACGTAACTCCCATCCTGTTAAGGTTGAGATATCGACCAGCATCTTGAGTTTAGATGAATCGAGTTCTTCTAGCGTGGTATTTAGAATTGGCATCATTGCCTGATAGTCATCGTGTGTGAGTTTGCCTTTCGCTTTGAACACAACGATGGTTTCACCGCTAACACGTTCAATTCCAACCGATATTCCGTGACGTTCGACACTCATAACCTAGCCCTCATAGTGGAAACTAGAGTTAGCTTAGAGGATTAAACAGCAAAGAGATGAGAGGTTTACGTCAAAACGGACAAGCGCTTTATCTGAACTTAATATCAGAGAGTTAATCGCGCTACTCCAACAGTTCGCTTAGGTTTTGAACTTGTACGATATTCGGATGCTCTGACTTAAGATCAACTCCTTCCGTATTCAACCACACCGCTTGCAAACCCGCTTCAAGTGCTGGGTAAATGTCTTTCTCTAGAGTGTCGCCTACCATGGTGATCTCTTGTGGTGAAACACCGAGCTTAGAAATAATGGCAGGATAGAACCCCGACTCGAACTTAGAAAAGCCAATGCTCGCCTTACAAAAGTAACCCAAGATATATTGAGACAGGCCAACACGCTCAAAGGCTCGAATGATGTCGTCTTTACTGGAATCACCAGCATTGGTAGCAACATAAACTAGATGAGTTTTCGACAACTCCCCCAGTAATGCACGAGCACCACTCACTTCTTGTACGGTTTCCCAGTCACACATCTTCCCTTGTGCGTCTGGCAAATCGACCATCAGCGTATTGCCCCAGTCGAATAAGACTATTTCTGTTAATTCGATTAGCTTTGTCATCTTGCCTCCTGCATACGATGAATTATCTAATGTTTAAGCGAGCCTATAAAAACTTCTCGGACGGTTAGGCTCATTATGGACAACCTTGTTACTGTTTATGGAGCACGATCTTCTAAACACAAAATACCCTTTATTGATAAACCACTTTGAAACGCTCCAACATAAGTAACATGTCTTCACTTGGTGAGATCTTGAGCTCTTCACATTCACGAGAGAAGAAGTTCCAGTGAGCTTCTTTCCACCATTCGAGTGTTTTGTCACCCTCGCCTTCGGCAGCAGCAAACTCCGCCGTCACTTCGTTATATTTGCACTGTGAGACTGAAGTGATCTCTACAATGCAAACTGGCTTGCCATCCCAGTCAGTGACGACTTGCAAGTGACCAACTACTGGTCTCGTCTCGCCTTCATGGCTGTACCAATATTCAAGGCTGCAAGACGCTTTTTTTTCACCCTTGAGAATTAACTGGGCGCAGAGGTTGGCGTTGTATTCATCAGCACAGTAATAGTCGGCACTAAAAGAGGTGTATTGCGAAGCAACGTCTGCTGGTAATGTGTTGAGGTAGCTATCAAGATAAGCTTTGCTTCTTTCTTCCATGATCTTTCCAAATTCAATATCAGGTTGAGCCGATAAACACTTATAGATTAAGCATCTGGCTGCATTGGGAGTAACCTATCAAGTCAGGTTATTGCTGTAAACCGAGTGAATATCAAAATGTGGGCTGAGAAAGAAGAATATAGGTAGGATTTCGAGGCCAGTACAAGGAGATCCAAAAAGTGAAAGAAGAACCAAAAGCACCTTTAGTCGGTGCTTTTGGCTCTTAGTATCTCGTTACTAATAGCTCGTAACTGACGGGGTATTAACGGTTCAAGAAGTCGACCGCTTTGTCTGGGAAGTCGGTAAACACACCATCAACTTTGACTTGGTTGTAGAAGACATCCAACATGCCATCAAAGTTATCAGCATAAGCTGGGATTCTTCCTGGGTCAGCACGGAACGTGTACGGGTGAACATCTAAGCCCGCGTCTTTTGCTGACTTCATTAACGGTTTAATAATGATGTTATCTTTGGTCGATGCATCGTCCACCAACATTGGCTTCCAAGGGCCTATTCCTTCCGCATAAGACGCCACTTTTTCCATGCCACCAGCTTCAAACATCCAGTCGTAACTGTACGGTGTTGCTTTGTCACCTTGGTACGTCATGGTTTCATTCCAATCTGTATAAGCCATCAACTGAACGAGCTTAAGATCCATTTCCATCGCTGGCATGAGCTCATCGTTAATGCGTTGAAGTTCATTGGCGTCAAAACACTGCAAATACACTTTGTCGTCTTTTGATAGGTAACCATATTGATGCAAGGTCGCAAGTACCGCTTTGGAGATGTCTTTGCCTTCGTGACGATGGAACCAAGGTGCTTTAATTTCAGGATAGATGCCGACGTCATAACCTAAGGTCTTATTTAGGCCTTGGATCAGCTCGATCTCTTCTGCAAAGGTAGCGACACGAAAATCAGACTGCCACATTGGGAAGCGCGTTGGGTACCCTGCCACTCTTTTACCTTGGTCATCGAGGTTAAAGCCTTCGGTCACTTTCAGGGATTTAATCTCAGCGAGCGTAAAATCAATCGCGTAGTAGCGGCCATCTGCGCGAGCGCGTGTTGGAAAGCGATCCGCGACATCGGTGACGCGGTCTAGATAATGATCATGCAAAACCACTAATTGGTCGTCTTTGGTCATCACGACATCTTGTTCGATGTAGTCGGGTTTCATTGCGTAAGCGAGCGCTTTAGCGGGTAAAGTGTGTTCAGGTAAATAACCAGAAGCGCCGCGATGCGCAATCACTAAAGGATCTGCTAATGCATTTGCAGATAAGCTTAGTGCTAATAAGGTCAGAGACAGTGACGTTGTTTTCATTATTGTTTCCCTTGATAAAACAGAAGCAGGATATACCTGCCTCTGTTGTTATTTATAGATGTGATTCAGTAAATACACTACTGAGCTAGCGCTTCTCTCTCTCGTTCGAGATCTTTTTGTTTATGGTGCGCACGCTCACCTAAGAAGGCGTAAAGCAGACAGATGATTGAAGCCACACAAGCGCCGACCAAAATAATGAAGCCGCCATCCCAGCCGTAATGGTCAACCATAAAGCCGAGTATTGCGTTCGCAGCAACCGCGCCACCTAAGTAACCAAACAAACCCGTTAGACCAGCCGCTGTACCCGCTGCTTTCTTAGGCGCAAGTTCCAGTGCATACAAACCGATCAGCATTACAGGACCATAGATAAGGAAACCAATCGCAACCAGTGCCAGCATATCAACCGTTGGGTTACCTGCTGGATTCAGCCAATATACCAACACAGCGACTGTCACTAGAACCATGAACAAGATACCTGCAGGTGCACGTCGGCCTTTGAATAACTTATCTGAAATCCAACCACACAATAAGGTGCCAGGGATACCTGCCCACTCATACAAGAAGTAAGCCCAAGATGATTTATCTACAGAGAAGTCTTTTGCTTCTTTTAAGTAAACTGGAGCCCAATCGAGTACGCCATAGCGGATAAGGTAAACAAACGCATTGGCAATAGCGATTGACCACAACAGTTTGTTAGAGAAAACGTACTTAAAGAAGATCTCTTTCGCCGTCATTTCTTTCTCATGAGACGTATCGTAGTCGTCTGGGTAATCGTCTTTATGTTCTTCAATCGGTGGTAAGCCGCAAGATTGAGGTGTATCTCTTACAGTAAACCAAACAAAGACAGCAACGAGAGTGGCAAAAAATGCAGGAACATAAAAAGCGGTTCGCCAATCGTCGTTAAAAGCCCACAGCCCCAACAAGAACATTGGGCCAATCAAACCGCCACCCACGTTGTGAGCAACGTTCCATACTGACACTATCTCACCACGTTCTTTTCGTGACCACCAGTGGACCATGGTTCGTCCACAAGCTGGCCAACCCATACCTTGGAACCAACCATTCAAGAACAGCAGGATAAACATCGCAGTGATGCTGCCTGTTGCCCAAGGCATAAAGCCAAAGCAGAACATCACCAGTGCCGACATTAACAAGCCACCGCTGAGGAAGTAACGAGGGTTAGAACGGTCAGAAACACTGCCCATTAAGAACTTAGATAAGCCGTAAGCGATAGATACCGCCGCTAATGCAACCCCTAGTTCTCCACGGCTAAAACCTTGTTCAATGAGATAAGGCATCGCCAAACTAAAGTTTTTACGGACTAAGTAGTACCCCGCATAGCCAACGAAGATGCCAAGAAACAGCTGCCATCGTAGTCGTGTGTAGGTGCTATCGATCTTATCTGATGACAAGCGATCGATATGCGCCATAGGTTTGAATATTCCAAACATAGGAACCTCATAATTATTGGGCGAAGGAAGAATTTAAATGCTCGAACGAAAAAATTTAGCGCTCATTCGAAATCAAGGGAATTGTATGTGCTTCAGGATTAATTTCTGTGATAGAGGTAGTTATTAACAAAAAAATAACTTTAAATACAGCATATTAGTTTCATTTAATTAGACTGCGCTTCATATTTTTGTTTGTATCTGTTTAATTAAACATCAGAACTTTCGAGTACGAATAAATCCAAAAAGAGCGAGCGAACATAAATCAACCAACAACAACTTTGTTATTACTGCGAATGCATAGTGAATAACAACAATTTTGGTTGAATCTGTGGAGTTATGAAGGTGGTTTGGGCTATTGGTTAAAGAAGTTCGCTAAAATCAATGCAAACAAAAAGGGTCTAGATTTCTCTAGACCCTTTTAGGTAATAACGCTTGGTGGCTTGATGTTGGCTAATTAAGCAAACATTAGCTAATTACTCGAAGTATTAGCTAGCCACACGACGTGATTATGCGTCGATGTAAAAAGCTTCTACAGTGCCTTTTAGAGTAATAAGCATTGGCTGACCAAAACGATCTAGCGCTTTTGGAGAAGGGATCTTAACCCAACCTTCGCTGATGCAGTATTCTTCAACATCAGTACGCTCTTTACCATTTAGACGAATGCCGATTGGGTATTCGAAACACTCAGCAACGTGGTGTGGGCTGCGTGGGTTGCCTGCAAGATGATCTGGTAAAGCTGGTCTTGAATTAGTATCGCTCATGTTCATTACCTGTATGTACGTAAATAAAAAAAGTGCGTCATTCTAGTCAATATAGGCTTTGTGCTCAACAACTGCTGCAATAAATCGTCTTGATCGTTTTAATCAACAGCTAGTTGTTTGATTTAAAGGCGATATCGGCATGAGTTTCAACGAAAATTTAACAGGCTTATGCATTATGGATGAAAGGGAGAAATTCATTACTCGAACGGCAGATAAACTAATATCAGGCTTTTATTCCGAGCTTATCGATTAAGCTCAATACTCATCACTTTATGGTTCGGTTCTGATTCGATATTTACGATTGACCAACCTAGCCCTTGGTAGAGACCCATGATATTGGTGTACGCGTAGAGTTGAGTTTGCACTGCAGAAGAAACCTGTCTGACACCACGATTAATCAGTTCACTGGCAATGCCTTGACCGCGCCATTGAGGGTCGACAAACACAGCGTTGATCCACACTACATCACGAACTTGGTGAGGTTCTTGAAAATAGGAATACGCCAAGCCACCAATGACCACATTATCGCGAAGTACTGTTATTACTGGAGGGAGTTGTACGTTTTCTTTATATGTATCTTTAAACTTGAAATCAGACCATTCACTTTGAAATAAGCCCTCTAACTCATGCCAATAAGGTGAGTTTTCATCGCAATTTCTAAAGATTACTTTCTGCATTTTTCCGTCCTTTTAAAGAGAGTAATTCGGCTATCCTAGCCTTGTTTAATCTAAGTGTAGGTAAAGCTACTCTTCTTCGTCGTAATCGTCTGCTGGGTCTTGATTAATTTCTTCGCCGCATCCTAGGCATTCACCTTGCAGATCCGTAGGCATCACAATAATCAAACCACAATGAGGGCAAAGATCGCCTTGTTGAAACATCCTGTATTCCTTCTACTTAATGGCTATTGCTTAGGATATTTTTGCTTACTCGCTTCTAGCCAGTCGTGAATCACTTGGCGAGCGGATTCCGACGGAGGTGCATTTCGTTTTCCGCAGATTTGGTCTATTTCAAAAGGAAATGCTTTGCTCGGGACGCGGCGTAAGCCTATGGTTAAACGCTGAGGCTTGAGCATGCGGAACACCACATAACGATCGCTCATGATTCGGTTGTGATACACGCCAATACAGTGCTTCTGCTCGATGCCTTCGTGTTCAAGGTCGTAATAATCCGTGAGCGGATGAATGTTGTCATTGCCAAGTAAAGGAACGGGATAAGGGATGTCTTTATCCATTGGGCAGTTACCCTCCAAGCGTCGTAATTGGCGTTGCTCCGTCCAGCGGTCATGCAGTTGCTCAAACATCGCAAAAGAGTTCTGACTGGTAATCGCGCGCAGTGGATCATCCATCTCCAAATCTTGCCCTAGCAATATCGCATCTTGGAACATCGCCATCTTCGACGGTGCGTTAAGTCTGCCCTCTTCCACCATTGCAATCCCTAGCCTGCTACCAGTTAGAAATGGATGAACTTGGTCCAAACGCAGGGCTGTGTATCCAACTTTTGAGTAATGCTTAAACTTAAGAACTCGTCTTTGCAGCGGTTCGAGAATACGAACAATGTGGTCGAGTTCATCACCAACATTGTAATGAAGCTCTAGCTTGTCGATGAATTTGAGTGTCGCCTTGCTGCCGTCTAAGCCCAACTTGGTAAGGATCTTCTTCTGCCCTAAGCGACTTAGTGCCAGTGCTTTCTTGTTGTCGACACTGTATTTCATGCAGATCAAAGCCAAAATAACAGGCCTTAATTCAAGCAATTGCGCGGCTTCATAAGTATTCGCAGCAAGCCACAACATCTGGTATTGGTATTCTGGAAAGTCGTCGGTGATTTCACGATAACGCGCAGGTAATGAATTTAGCCAACGACCATTCACGTCAAACTGTTCAACAAGGTTGAGGCTCAGCCCAATGCCTCCATCAAGCGGTCGTCTACCATCTTCAAACACATGAAAGCCGACGAGCTTTTGAGACCAGTCTCGGATCTCAATATCGTAGTCGAAACCTAATGTTCGAGTGGGAATGGTTAGTAGTGCTGTCATTGATGCCTCTTCGTTATTGGCGCATTGAACTATCAAGCCTATCTAACAGCATAAGCTAGCGCTTCAACCACTATATCAACCTTTTGTAAATTTCTTACCAATCAAAGCGATATAAATACGATAGTGCTTAGAAGAACATTGAATGATGATTTTACGGAATATGAGATCTCTTCGATATCATTTGCGTCAACAGAAACTATGCTTGTTACATAACTCACAACAAGAGGCTTTAATTATGGATTACCGACATATTCTGGTCGCACTTGAACTGTCTGACGACACCAAGATTCTCATTGATAGAGCGACCTTCTTCGCTGATAAACTGGAGGCTGGCATTTCATTTGTTTATATCGATGGTACGCATGGAGAAATTTATCCAGAGCTCGTTGATATTCAGGGAAATGACGGTGATTTACCCATCAATGAAGATGCCGTTAAGCATTTGAAAGAGTTTGAAGCCTACGCCAAACACCCAATCAAGCACATTTTCGTGGGAACGGGTGATTTGAACGATAAGCTCAAAAATGCCATCGAAGCAAACGGCGTTGACCTATTGCTGTGCGGCCATCACCATGATTTTTTGCATAAGCTCATCTCCCATTCTAAACAGATCATCGATACTTCCCCTATCGATATTCTCGTTGTTCCTATGGAATAGAAGCTCCAGTTCGACACTCAAAAATAACCGGCTTTGCCAACCTCTATCGGTATTATTGGTTGGCTTGATATCCTCTTCAACACACTCATCCTGACCGAAATCTCCTATTTCCCACTTAGAGTAGTCATTTGTGATCTTGTCAGCCTATCAACTCGTAAGCGTCTAATAATTAACAAATCACGTCATTTCGATTTGAATCAACGTACTGAAATGTACGACCCAGACCATGCCTTCATCAATCAATGGACAGGCGGTAACGCAGTCACAACAAGCCTCACAAACCAGGACGCATTATGAAATTTAAAACGGTACGACTTGTATTAGGTGACCAACTCAACATTGAGCATTCATGGTTTAGACAGGTTAACGATGACGTTATTTACATCATTGCTGAGCTAAAACAAGAAACAGATTATGTTGCCTCTCACGTTCAAAAAGTGGCCGCGTTTTTCTGTGCGATGGGTTACTTCGCTAACGAACTCAAAGAACAAGGTCATCAAGTACTCCACCTTACTCTTGACGACACAACGCAATTTGAAAACCTAGACACACTTTTAAAGCACTATGTACACGAATTCGGCGCAGAGAAATTCGAATATCAAAGGCCAGATGAATATCGCCTTTTAGAGCAGATGAACAAGCTCAAGCTCACCAATGCGACCAAAGGTTGTTGTGATACAGAACACTTCCTCTTTCCATTCGAAGAGATCGAACAACAGTTTCCGAAAGACAAACACATCATGATGGAGCACTTCTATCGCCGAATGAGAAAGCGTTTCGACATTTTTTTAGAAGACGGAAAGCCCGTTGGCGGCAAATGGAATTACGACGCGAACAATCGAAAGAAACTCAAGAAACAAGACATCGAAAACCTGCCTCAGCCGCTAATGTTTACCAATGACATAACCGACATTTTGCAGCGTATCGAGCACCACCAAGTGCAAACTATTGGTCAAGTCGGTAACCAGTTACTATGGCCGGTGAACCGCGCACAAAGCTTGTCTCTACTCGCTCATTTCTGCCAAGTCTGCTTGCCGTTATTTGGGCAGTTTCAAGATGCGATGACGACAGAGCACGACTCTAAATGGAGCTTGTATCATAGCCGTATCTCGTTCTCGCTGAACAGTAAACTGCTGAGCCCTAAAGAAGTGATTGATGCAGCACTGTCGGCCTACCAAGCATCCTGTCTTCGAGACAGCTCACCAGATAAGCCAAGCATCGATATTGCACAGGTCGAAGGATTTGTACGCCAAATACTGGGGTGGCGAGAGTACATACGCGCCGTCTATTGGGCAAACATGCCTGCTTACGCCAACAAAAACCATTACTCAGCACATAATAACCTGCCCCATTACTTTTGGGACGGACAAACCAAGATGAACTGCATGAAGCATGCGATTGACCAGTCTCTTGAGTTTGCTTACGCGCACCACATCCAAAGGTTAATGATCACTGGCAACTTCTGTTTAATCACGGGTATAGACCCTGACCAAGTCGACAGTTGGTACCTCGGTATTTACGTCGACGCGATTGAGTGGGTTGAAATGCCAAATACGCGAGGTATGGCACTGTTTGCGGATGGCGGGATCGTAGGAACCAAACCATACTCTGCCAGCGGTTCCTATATCAACCGCATGAGTGACTACTGCAAAGGCTGTCACTACAAGATAAAAGAACGCAGCGGCGAGCAATCTTGCCCTTTCAATAGCTTGTATTGGCGCTTTATGGACCAGCACCGCGATGCGTTAAACCGCAACCCACGTATGGGCATGTTATATCGCTCTTGGGACAACATGGATGAGCAATCACAACAAGCGATTCTCGATACTGCTGAACAACGAATCACAAACTTGGAGAACTTATAATGGTGGAGCAACTCAGATTACACATATTGGTGGTCGGTGGGAGCGGCGGTATTGGTTTCGCTGTGGTTAAACACCTATTATCTGAGCTCTCTCGGTTTGATTTTCTTGATGTGCATGTAGACGCGACTTACCACTCTCAACAGCCGGAACTAGAAAACAATCGCTTGACCTGGCACAAAGTCGACGCGACCAATGAAGCTGATATCAAGCGTTTGAGTTCTGAGTTTGAACAACTTGATTGGTTGATCAACTGCGTGGGTATGCTCCACACTCCAGATCTTGGACCGGAGAAAAACTTGTCGTCCATCGACCCTGATTTTTTCCTCAAAAACATCTCTGTGAACACCCTACCGAGCTTATTATTGGCAAAGCACTTCACGCCGATTCTTAGAGCGAGTGACAATCCAAAATTTGCTGTGGTATCCGCAAAAGTAGGTAGTATTTCAGACAACAGATTAGGCGGTTGGTATAGCTACCGCTCATCGAAAGCAGCCCTAAATATGTTCATCAAAACCATGTCGATCGAATGGCAACGCACCATTAAGAAAGGCACCGTGTTGGCTCTGCACCCGGGCACGACAGACACAGCTCTGTCGAAGCCTTTTCAGACCAATGTCCCTGAAGGTAAGTTGTTTGAGTCAAGCTATGTCGCCCATCAGTTGGTCGATATTATTCGCACTGCCACACCGGATAACAGTGGGCACTTCTACGCTTACGATGGTGAACAGTTAAATTGGTAGTTGATACGAGTGTCCGTCTTTCATTAGTGCTAAAAAAGAAAACCCAACAGAGTTGAAGCTCCATTGGGTTTTTATTTAGAAAGAACGCCTCTGTTTTAAAAGGCGTTTGGTTGATATCTAGCTAAAGATCAAAACTGATCATCACGATTATTCAGCCCAATTGAACTTAGTATCGTCAACACCTTCTTTCTCTTCTTTAGCTCGCTCGCGTCGATGTTGTTCTTCAATTCGCGCAGCGTCTATCTCTTGCATGATGGCTTCGATATCAGCCAAGTCGTCGGTTTCCGTAAACTCACCCGTCAGTTTGCTGTCTGGCTTCAAGTCGCCTTTCTCGTACAGCGCCCACATTTCCTTGGCATACTCGGTTTTTGCCAGTTCAGGAGCAAACTGAGCGTAATAGTCACGGATGTTATTGATGTCACGAGCCAGCATCCACTCAGCGTTGTTGTTAGCCGAAGCGTCAACCGCTTGTGGTAGGTCGATAATTACTGGACCGTACTCATCCACCAATACGTTGAACTCAGACAAGTCACCATGGATCAAACCAACACACAGCATTTTAACTACGTAAGTCATCATCACGGCGTGGTCTTCGATCGCTTGCTCTGCTGACATCACCACATCGTTCAAACGTGGTGCAACGTAACCCTCATCGTCAGTGACCAGCTCCATAAGCAGTACGCCATCAAAGCAACCATAAGGGACAGGCACACGAACACCCGCTTCTGCCAGTTTATATAAGGCATCCACTTCAGCACTTTGCCAAACCTTTTCTTGTTGTTCACGACCAAAGCCAGAGCCTTTTTCCATCGCTCGAGCGCGGCGGCTATTTCGGACTTTTCGGCCTTCACGATACGCGGTCGCTTTTTTGAAGCTGCGTTGGCTTATTTCCTTATATACCTTGGCACAACGGATCGTATCGCCGCAGCGCACAATGTACACCGATGCTTCTTTGCCACTCATGAGTTGGCTTGTCACCTCGTCGACTAAACCGTCGTCAACTAAAGGCTGTATTCTTTTAGGTATCTTCATGCCGCCTTTATACATCACTTATCTTACAGATAGAAATATTAACTTGAGAAATGAATGACGAAACGATTAAAGGATCATCAAAATTACGACAAAGGAAGGAAATATTGGAGTTAACGGGTTTAGATCATGAGGATTGACCTGATCTATTCAGATTATGGGACTAAGACTTATTACGACGACAACGTTCAGAACAGTAGATCACGTCATCCCAACAGCGCTGCCATTTTTTACGCCATGCGAAAGGCTTTTGGCAAACAGGACATATCTTAGTCGGTAAATGGGGTTTCTTGTGCATGGCCGTTCCCTTCTTGAAGCATCCACTTCCTGCGTTTACTAGAGATTCCCTATTACGCTCGTACCTCGCTTTAGGGAATGACGAAGGTAATGCGAACAAATCTAGATTCCCTATTACGTTCGTACCTCGCTTTAGAGAATGACGAAGGCAATACGAACAAAGCCTAGTTCTCTATGACGTTCGTTCCTGACTTTAAGGAGTGACTGCGTAGTGATTTGTGACTACTCCCGACTCCGTCATCCTCGAGAAGGAGGAACGACTGAGTCGGGGATCTGCTTCATCTAGCTCTGCTTCTATTTCTGCACTGATGGAATAGAGCTATACGCTAAGCGACAACCTTGTACTGCTTCTCCATCTCACTCACACCTAAACCAGAGTGTTTTGTCACTTTAAGCTGTACGGGTACTCGCTCTTTCAGTGCTTCAACGTGGCTAATGACACCGATCATCTTGCCTGATGCATTCAAGTTATCTAACGCGTTAAGGGCAATGTCCAATGTGTCACTATCCAACGTGCCGAAACCTTCATCTAAGAACAGAGAATCAATACTGGTTTTGTAGCTCACAAGATCAGATAGCGCTAATGCCAACGCCAAGCTCACCAAGAAGCTTTCGCCACCTGATAAAGTCTTTGTA
Organism: Vibrio sp. 10N.286.51.B11; assembly: GCF_041469245.1. Lineage (NCBI taxonomy): Bacteria > Pseudomonadati > Pseudomonadota > Gammaproteobacteria > Vibrionales > Vibrionaceae > Vibrio > Vibrio sp. 10N.286.51.B11. Next base: position 192,631 of record NZ_JBFRKI010000007.1, read on the forward strand.
TCACGCATCACATCGCCCTGCCATGTGTCGAGCACTTGCAGTTCTAAACCATCGTCGGCTTTACGTTTAAGCTCGTAACGACCATGCAAACGTTGTAGCTGCTTGTTCGCAAGGTACACCAAGTTTTCCAATGTTAAACCTTGGGCAAACTTACGGAACTTGTCGCCGTTCTTAGAGCCAATAAGTGAGTTCAAACGAGAGATATCATCAAACTCGACTTGTTGCTCATCAATTTGCTTAAACAGATCTTGCTGATTACTGCGGTTCTGGCTATCCGTTTCAAGATTGGCAGAAATTGCACCGATCTTGGTCGCATGGCTTTGCTGTGCGTTTTGACACTCAGTAGTCGCTTCTTCAACTTGCTGTTGGTCTTGCTCTTGCCATGCTTTCGCATTTTCGTGATTTAGTAGATCCACTTGTGTCGCTTTGGCGGCGTTCAACCTAGCTTGCGCACTGACAATCGCTTCGTCTAAAGACTTCTTCAGGCTTTGAAGTTGAGTTCTAACCTCTTCATCTAACAACGCTGCTTCAAAATTAGCCTCATCTTCGAACGGGCTAGTTTTCAGCGCTTCTAACCAAGCATTCGACGCTTGTGTGTAGCTCGATTGCTTACTGACTAACTCGTCCGAGAAACCAGTGTGTTTGGTTTGCTCGGTTCGATGTTCAAGTTCGCTGCGGTTAAGCACTAACTGCGCGGCATCAAATGCATTTACTGCTTCAGTGACTCTTTGCTTCATCGCATTGCTGGTGGCTTGAATGTCTTTGTCACCAAACAACTCTGTTCTTTCAGCCGTTACACGAGTGAATTCTGACACTAAAGACTCACTCTGTTGCGTCAGTGTCGCGAGCTCTTTCTCAACACTGCTTAGCTTGTCGTCTAACGTTTTCAATTCGGCATTTTGAGTAATCAGTTGCTTCTCAATATCGGCCTGTTGCTGTTTGGTTTGCTGCCATGTGCTTGATGCTTGCGATTTCGCAGTAAACCAATCATCGATATGCTCAAGTTCAGGTGCTTCGATAGAAGTTTGAACAATGCTCTCTTTCAAAGCGTTCCATTGCTGGCCTTTCGCTTGAGCTATTTGAGTCACTTGCTCGTTTGCGACTTGGTTTTGCTTATTCAAATCAGCTAAGCGTTGCTCGGCCAACTCGAGATTAGACTGCGCCTTGTCAGCCATAACACTTACAGACAGGCGTTGTTTCTCAGCTTCAGCGTAATGCGCTTTAGCATCACCCAACGCTTTGAGTTGCTGCGCGCTCTGACTTAGTTGAAGTTCACACTGCTGAGCAAAGGTCGCGACTGTAGCTTCATTGCCTAAATCGTTAATCGTTAGCAGTGCCAGTTCAGGAGCCGTGCCAACGAAATCCGATAAGCTCTGTTGAAGCTTGCCGACAACGCCTTGCCAATTCAGCTGAGCTTGTTGAATATCCGCTTGCGCACGTTGAATGTCATCGTTAAGCGCCACAATCACAAGGGTAAGAGAATCTAACTGCTGACGATGCTCTTGGCCTTCTTTCTGAATCGCTGCTAATTCTTGTTCCTCAAGCTCTTTCTGGGCATTCAAATCCTTCGAACTTTGTGATTGTTCGATCGCATGGTCTGTTGAACCACACAATGGACAATCCATACCTGGCTTCAATGACGCTCGGTATTTCGCAAGGTCACCTTCTTGATCAATTAAGCGAACTAAACGTTCAAGTGAGGTCTTTTTTTCTTGGTATCGCAGAAGCAACACTTCACGCTCTTTCGAAAGCTTGTCGACCAACTGGGTGTTGGTTTGATGTGCCTGTGTTTTTGCGTGCAGCTGTTGTTGGGCATTTAGGAAACTACGATTGATCTCGAGTAATGAGTGCGTATTGCGATTCCAAAACTCCAACAGATCTTTTTGCGAATTCAACACTTGCTCGCTAGTGTTGCCTTGCAAGGCTTCCCACTGTTGCTTTGCACTACTCTCGAGAACAACCAATTCAGCTAAAGTTTTATCTTGCGTTGCTTTAGCATCTTGCGCGGATTTGATGATCGTTTGCTGTGCATCAACTGCAGACAAAGCTTGCTTCGCTGAATTCAACTGCTCTGAATGCTGGCGCTCTAGAGTACGAACTTGCTCGACCTTTGCTTGCCACTGACCTAGGTATTTTTCCAGATGTTGGTCAGCTTGATGCGTATTTAGATACTCAGTGCTGAGTTGATCTTGTTGCTTCAGTGCATCTGTTTTTTGGACTAAAACAACCTGTTGATTGCGCTGCTGCGTATGTTGCTCGTTAAGCGTATTCGCTGCATTAACGGCCGCAGTTTGTTTATCTTTGAGTACGACGATTTGGTTATCTAGCGGACGCACCAGATCGATGATCTTCTCTTGATCTTGTTGCTCGGTTTTTACCTGTTCGACAATCGCACTGCTTTGCGTCAGTTTAGTTTGCGCGTCTTGCTTTTCTGCATCACGAACGGCAAGTAACTTGGTGCTGTTATCTAGGTGAGCTTGAGTAGTGTTCACCTCTTGTTCGCAACGCCTTAAATCTTTGTGCATTGGGCGCAGCTTTTCAGCCGGCTCACTGTTTGCCAAGCGCTCTAATGAAGGTTGGTTACGGCCTAGTTCATCTTGAGCGGTTTTAAGATCGCGCTCACTGGTCGCAATAGTTCGCTCAGCTTTGGTCACGTCTTTCCACCAGCTTAGATGCGCTTGCCACTCTTTTAATTGCTCGGCTAAACGCTTCTGCTCGGCTTCTAGCGTTTCACGCTCTGCGGTCAGCTCTTGGACTTGCTCTTCAGACAGTAAGCTCACCCCTTCAGCTTTCGCTTTAAGGTAATTAAGCGACTCTTCACTCGACTTAAAATGATCGTAAATGCGCTCTGAGATCAGGCTATACACTTCGGTACCCGTCAGCTCTTCTAGTAGCTCTGCACGATCGTTGGCATTGGCATTTAAGAACGCCGCAAACTCACCCTGAGACAGCATGATCGATTTAGTAAAGCGTGAGAAATCGAGGCCCGTGACCTGCTCCACCAACTTGATCTTCTTAGTGAGCATGGTCTCTAACACTTTATCTGTGTCGGCATCTGCAAATTCACAGGTCGGCGTTTGCAGTGCGCCATCATGTTTGCCACGTGCGCGCTTTTGGTGGAAGTTAGAGCGGTACGTTTTACCCTGCACTTCAAATTCAAGCTCAGCAAAGCACTCGCCCGTACCACGAGTCATTAATTCATTATTACCTTTAGCAATGCTTTTCAAACGCGGTGTGCGATGGAAAAGTGCCAAGCAAATCGCATCAAGAATGGTGGTTTTACCCGCCCCAGTTGGACCAGTAATTGCGAACAGACCGTTTTCTGCAAACGGCGATTGGGTAAAATCGAGCTTCCAACGCCCTTTCAAAGAGTTCAGGTTTTCAAATTCTAGGCTTAAAATCTTCATACTGGTTACTCTTCTACTTTATTTGGTGTTTGAGCGCTTTCAGACACTTCAACCATCACTTGTTTAAACTTCACCGTCATTCGCTCTAAACGTGCTTTTTCAGAATCGGTTTCAAACTCTTCTAAGGCAATACGCTTCGTAAACACGTCCATCGGGCTCAGTTCAGATAAGGTCTCTGCCGACTCTTGCTCTAATGCTTGATTACGACGCTCTCTTGCTCGGCGCAGTTGAAGTACTTCCACATTCAATCCTTCGGTCAGTGCGCGCATACGTTCTTGTAGATCCGACAAGTAATCTTGCGCTTGCACTTCTATCGATAACCATACGCTTTGGTCGCTATCTAAACCTATGTATTGGTTAAGCTGAGATTCGATCTCGCTCAAGTCGCCTTTGATTTCAGCTAGAGGTTGGAATGTGGGAACAGGCAGTTGAGAAATGGTGCGCTCACCTTCAACAAACTCAACCACACACACTTGTTTTTGAGACTTAAGTTCATCAAAACTTAGTGGGATTGGAGAGCCTGAATAACGAATGTATTCACGCTTTGCCACCACTTGTGGGCGGTGGATATGACCAAGTGCAATATAGTCTGCGTCTGGGAAGCCATCAGCGGCAAAACCATCAAGGTTGCCGACATAGATATCACGTACCGAATCCGATTGTTGAACACCCATCGCAGTTAAGTGGCCGGTAGCGATGATCGGCATGTGCTCGCTGTTTGCAAACGTCGCGCGCTTAGCAACCGCCGCATCATAAACACTTTGATAATGCTGTTTGATTGCATCGCCGAGTTGCTTCTGACGCTCAACGCCAGTGACACCCGCCTGGCTCATCAACACATCGCGAGGGCGAATAAAAGGAATGGCACAAACCAGCGCTTCTACATCGCCGTTCTTACCTTTTAGTTCGACAACCTGAGTCGCATGATCTTCATTGGTGTTCGGAATTACGTCTGCGCCCATGTACTTCAGTAATTGCTGTGTCTCCTTCAACACAGACACCGAGTCATGGTTACCACCTAATAACACCAATTGGCAACCGATCTTGTTCGAATCGACCACAAACTTGTTATACATCTCACGAGCGTAACTCGGCGGTGTACTGGTATCGAAAATATCGCCAGCAACAATGATCGCGTCGATGTCGTGCTCTGTAACTTGCTCAAGTAACCATTGTAAAAACCGTTCATGTTCATTCTTGCGGCTTTTATTGTAGAAGTTTTGGCCAAGGTGCCAATCGGACGTGTGAAGAATCTTCATTGCTGCTCACTGGAAGTCTGTAATACCTTTAATCTACCAAAATAGTCGAGATAATTCCCTTTTATAAGCTTGTGAAAACCAACTAATTTCAGGCTTTGGACCAACTCCGCCCATAGCGTGACCAATCGTTATTTTTGACATAAAAAAACCGCTCAACGTTAGAGCGGTTTTAGGTGTCCATAGCTTTAGCTTTAAGCTATTTCACAGAGGTCGTCAAAAATTGTACGAAGCGCCCAGAGTTACTGTGCTAAACGCTACATCACGGCTTTCGGGCCGAAGAATTCGATATTTACTGCATCTGCTTGTGAGATTAAACGTAAGGTTAGGCTTTCTACTGGCGTGTATTCAACACCTATACCAAAATGGAAGCCTAATTACGCGCAGCTAGACAATCAAAGATATTGCAATAGATGCCATGATCACGCCAACGACAAATTCCAACACCTTCCACGCTCTCGGGTTCTTAAACATTGGAGCCAAGAAGCGAGCGCCATATCCAAGTGAAAAGAAGAACACGAATGACGCCGATACCGCCCCAGCGCCAAACAACATTTGATCCGGTTGATATTGAGTTGAGATAGACCCCAGCAATACCACAGTATCCAAATACACATGCGGGTTAAGCCAAGTGAACGCCAAACACATCGCAATCGCTTTGGTTAATGAGTCTTTAGTTTCTGCCGTGGCTTCTAAGGCGTGGTTTTCGGTAAATGCTGATCGGAAGCTTAAGAATGAATAGACACCCAAAAAGATAGCGCCACCATAACGGGCGAACTGCTCAATTTGTGGGAACTGCTTAACGATTGCGCCAAAGCCCGTCACGCCAAAGCTAATCAGTAAGGCGTCAGAAATGGCACATACAGCACAAACTGCCAATACGTGTTGGTTCTTAAGCCCTTGCTTTAAAACAAACGCATTTTGAGAGCCAATCGCAAGAATCAGCGAAAGGCCAAGGGAGAAACCTGCAAAGTAAGTCGACATCTAAGGCTAGTCTCTTAACGCAACTCAATACTCATAAACTGGCTGTGCGGGTCTAACACATAATCAGCAAAGGGTTCACAGTATCCGAAGCCAAACTTTTCATACAGGTTACGCGCAGCCTTAAAGTAGTCTTCTGAGCCGGTCTCTAAACTGATTGTTTGATACTGGCGGGCGGTTGCTGTATCCAATACGTGCTGTAAAAGTTGGCTGGCAACACCTGACTTTCGTGCAAACTGTGAGGTTCTCATCGATTTGAGTTCAGCGTGTTGGGTATTTAGCTCTTTAATGGCAACACACCCAAGTAGTTGGCTGTCTTTCCAAGCACTGAAAAAAGTAATCTCTGGTGACTTGAGCCCATCTAGATCCAGTGCATGAACGCTTTCGGCTGGCGAAGTGGCGTACATATCAGCGAGGTGCTCTTCAAGTAATTCAATGACTTCCCCACCCGACAAGTCATCCACCTTAATTTCTATTGAAGCACTGCTTTCCAATGCTGTTCTATTTTCCATTGAACCCTGTGCATTTATTGCTGATGTCATTGTTTCAACTCTCCTTGTTTAGTTCGCTTATTTAGCTTGAGTGATTTGGTTTTTATCAACAGCCCACTTTCCTGAATTGTTTCCTTTTCAAGAACTCGGTTTGAATCAGTAAAATTACTGATTAATCATAAAATTATAAATGTCACTCTGGGTTTACCTAGATACCATATTTTTCCTATCTCGTCTCGTGATAAAAGCGTTCCGCAAAGCCCGTATGGTCGCTGCATTGAGGGAGCAACACCTGTTTTAGTTAACGAATAAGTAGTCAGGGCAAAGTGAATAGCGATGACACGCGTACTGATGTTGTTGGCAGCTTAAACATCCCTTTAAACGGTCTCATTTAAAACGACCATAAGTTAGAAAATAAAACGCTTTCATTGATCGAATATTTGATTGCGATTTTCCAATTTCGGTATATGATGCGCCACCCTAATTTTTCAGCTTATGCTGCAGGCAAATATGTCCGCCAACGCACTCTATACCGACCTATCCGGTTACTATGATTTAATGTGTGTAGATATTGACTACCAAGCGCAAAGTAACTGCGTACGTAGACTCCATCAAATCTTTGGAAGTGAAGGAAAAACACACCTCGACTTAGCTTGTGGCACTGGCCCACACGTTCGTCATTTTATTGATTTCGGTTACCAAAGCGGTGGCCTAGATCTTAACAAGCCGATGTTAGATATCGCAGAAGTTCGCTGCCCGGAAGCCAAGTTCTCAGTACAAAACATGAGTAACTTTGAGGTCACGGAACCACTCGATCTTATCACTTGCTTCCTGTATTCCATCCATTACAACGATGGCCTTGAGAAACTTAAAGAGTGTATTGAAAGTGTGCATCGTGCGTTAAAGCCAGAAGGTATTTTCTGTTTTAACGTGGTTGATAAAGACAAGATCAGCAACGACCTGTTTGTTAGACACACAACAAACCAAGACAAAGACGATTTCACGTTCCGTTCTGGTTGGTATTACTCTGGTCAGGGTGATAAGCAAGCGCTAAAGCTTAGCATCGAAAAGACGACTGCTGGTGAAACTCAAGTGTGGAATGATGAACACCCAATGGTGGCATTCTCGTTTAAAGAGTTAATCGAGATATTGAAGCCCTACTTCGAGGTTAATATCTTCGAGCACGATTACGACAAGCTGATTCCTTGGGATACTCAGTCCGGTAATGCGCTGATCACATGTGTCAAAATCTAGATTAATAGATAAACGGCAAATTAAACCAAATCTATAGATCAAAAAAGAACCCACACTCGCCATTCTCCTTTTAGAGCATCAGCCAGTGTGGGGTCTTTTGTATCAAGCTATCAGTTACTGAACTCTAAATTAGAAGTCCGCTGTCATACCTACGTAGTAAGTGCGTGGCTCTTCAACATAGCCCATGCTCTCTAGCTCTTGTGATACAGCTTCGTCAGTTAAGTTCGTGATACCTGCACGTAGTCGTACTGAAGCATTCACGTTGTAGACAGCACCTAGGTTCAGCGTTGTGTATGCGTCTTGAGTTAGATCGCTTTCGATCTGACGTTCACCACGGTAACGCGCACTCACGAAAGTACTTAGATCGTAAGTTGGGCTCCAGTTCAGTTTAACTAAACCCGAATGCTTGTAACGCTCAAGTAATTCGTCACCAGTAGACTTATCTTCAGTGTCTAAGAATGTGTAATTACCAGACACACCCCATTCATCAGTAATTTGGAATTGGCCTGTAAGCTCAGCACCTTGAACTACAGCCTCTGATACGTTTGTATAAGTACGCTTACCATTCACATAGCCAGTTGAGCTTGAACTATCAGCGCAACCTTTACCCGATTCAAACACTCCGCCGTTCTCACAATAGGTTTCATCACGATCAATTAGGTCGTTGATTTCATTTCGGAATAAGGCACCTTCAACATTCCAACGAGGTTGGCTATAAATCGCAGCGATCTCATAGTTCAAGCTGGTTTCGGGCTTAAGATCTTCATTACCATGTAAATCACATACGCCTTTACAGCTATTAACTGTGTAGTCTGTCTGATTTTGAGTCAATGTTGGTGCTTTAAATGCTTTACCCACACCACCCTTGATGATCAGGTCATTCGTTGTTTGATGAACCAAGTACACACGTGGGCTGAACTCTTCACCGTACAGTTCATGCTTATCTAAACGACCACCAATGGTTGCCGTTAGTTGATCCGTCATTAACCATTGGTCTTGAACAAATAACGCACCTTGATAAGCTTCAGATGTACCATTGACTAAGTTTTCTTTGTTGGTTAATTCACTCAACTGGTAGTCCATACCAAACGTTACGGTGTGACTATCACCAAGATAAGTGGTCGCCGAAGCTTCAACAATTTGAGTCAGCTCTTCGATGTCACTGCTATAGTTAGTATCTGAGTCCGCAGCATCATTATCTGTCACATTTTCACGTGAATAACGTACTTGCGTGTCACCCCAGCTCCAAAAACCACTATGTGTGATCGCTTGGCTCTGACGTACAACACGTGTGTCAGACTCAATCACAGATGATACGTTTTCCGCAGATGACTCACGTTCATCATCACTGTAGCCAAAATCGAAATCGATGGTTTGGTTATCTGTCGCATTCCATGTCAGGCTTGCAAGTAAGCTTAACGTGTCACGTTCTTCTAGAGCTGTTACATCTGAACGATCGTAACCAAAGCTGTGTGTACCAGAATATGGTTGCCAAGCGTTACGGCTTGTCTGGTTAACAGAAAGGCGAGCAAACAACTCGTCTTCAATCAACGCACCAGATGTCGTGAAGCCCATCGAATACTCTTCCCCTCCATCACCATCAAGTGGAGATGAAGTGTCCATGCTCAGTGTAGAGCTCCAATCGTTTTCTGGAGCCTTAGTGATGATGTTGATTGTACCGCCCATACCATCTGAACCGTAAAGTGCAGACATTGGGCCACGGATTATTTCAACACGTTCGATCGAATCAGCAGGAATCGTTGATAGGTCAAAGTCGTTACCACGGATGATGGCACTTGCAGAGCTTAAACGACGACCGTTCACCATGATAAGAGTGTAATCTGAATCCATACCACGAATAGAGATCATCTGACGGCCAGCACGTGTGCTATCAAAATCAGACTCAACACTCGTTGATTCGGCAACGATGTCTGCCAAGGTAATACCAGGGCTGTCTTCAATGTCTTGCGCGGTGATAACCGACATTGAAGCTGGCGCTTGTTTTAGTGCCATCTCGGTACGAGTTGCCGTAACAACCATTTGCTCATCTGTTGCTTGCGCTTCTTCTTGCGCCAACACGTTAGCTGAAAGTGAGGTACAAATAACAGCGACTGCGATCGAAAGGGGTTTACGAACCAAAAGAGGTTTGCGAATCAAAAGAGATCTCTCAGACATGATATTCATTCTTATATGTGATTGGTAATGATAATAGTTTGCATTAAACAACCAACTACCACTCTTATCAACGAAAGTTTCATACCAAAAATCGATTCTCGTTATTCACCATTCAAATAATGAAAGAGATCTATACCCAACTCGATAGGTATTCGTAATTTTCATTCACCCTGCAGATGGATTATGTATAAAACTCTTTGAATATATTGCGAACCCAGCGACACATCGGGTCGTTATGAAAGCGCTTATGCCAGTATAAGTAGACGTCTTCTGATGGGTGGCGCAACGCTTTAGGCACGCGTTTACAAACAAGATCTCTTTGCGTAGCGGCTTGTTGAGCAAAAGGTGTCGGTAAATGAAAGATGATGTCGGTTGCTTCTGCCATATCCGGCGCGACGTTAAAATTGGAAAGCTGAATTGGAATGGACAGCTGGCGCTGCTTATCAATCAAGCCAAGATCTTTAAATCGACTTTCGATCGAGAGCTTCTTATCCCCTTGCAGTGAGATTTGACCAAGTTGGCTATTCAACAAGTCATCAACGGTGATCTCTTTGTCCGCCAAAGGATGGTTTTTACTCATCAACAAACGGTAATCGCGGCTAATCACGAACATTCGATACAAATTTTGCTCTGAACTTAATGGCTCATGAGTCGACAACACAAAATGCGCATCACCGGATAACAGAGGCTCAAAGTGTCGTTTAGGGATAGAATCGATATCAACAGTCATGTTCGGCGCTTGCTGGCGTATCTCCGCAACTACTTTCGGCAGCAAGTGCGCGACATTAGGTACTAAACCAAAGAAACGAACCGTACCGTCACTGCTTTGTGGTTCGAATACATCGCCATGTACCAGCTTTTCTAAACGTGTCAGAACCGAATTGAGATCTTGCTTAATGGCTTCTGCTTTTGGCGTTAACTCATAGCCATAAGCCGCTCGCACCAATAGATCATCATTGAAAACGGTACGCAGTTTTTGCAGAGATCGGCTCACCGTAGGTTGGCTCATATCCAGCGCCAACGCCGTATTGGACACATGCTTCTCTTCAAGAAGGTGTTTAAGAATAACGAGTAGATTGAGGTCGACTTGAGCAAGATTCATTATGCAAATATTAACAATATATAAAATTCAATGTGCGCATAGTGCTATTTCTTAACATGTAATACAATTGATAATCACTCCTATTTTGATCTAGAGCAATATGCAGAGCAGAGTTTAAGGTTAAGTGGGTTTTAAAGCTCTAAGTCAGAACTGTTTAAACATAAAAAAGAGAGGCACAATGGCCTCTCTTTGATCGTCTACTTTATATTGCTAGCGTTGAGCTATCAGACTACAGCTTTGTCCAAGCATCTTGCCAGTATTGGCTATCTGCTGGAGCGTAAGACGCGCTTGCACACCATGCCGTGTATGGCCAAGGCTTACATTCGTACAAGCCATTATCGCTGCCGACCACAATGTCACCCGCTGCGTAGTTTGTGCCCGCTTCATATGGAGGGTAATCACCTGGAGGAGGTGTTGTTCCGCCACCGTCTTTAACAGCGAACGAATCGTTTACCATCACCATTTCACCGTCAGATGCTTTACCGACTACTTCAAGTGCATATTGCCCTTCCGCTACATCGTATAAGTCGATGGTAATAGCACGGCTGTCCGTTACGTTAACCTTAGTTTGCTCAACCACAGTACCTTCACTGTTGATCACCATAGCGGTAACATCTAATGCTTCATTTGATGTCAGTGTCAGATCTAAACGCACGTTGCCGTTATCTGGCGCATATTGTGATTGAAGTCCTGAAACCGAAAGCTCTAAGTCATCGCCCGGATCTGGGTTACCACCACATGAAGAGTCTGAAACTTTTCTCCAAACGCCCCACTCACCTGTTGTTCCTGGCTCTTCGCCGCGAGTGTACCAACCTGCTCCCCACGTTGAACCGTCATGAGATACTTGGTCACCTTCAACATAAACGGTGTCGGCATCCCATGCAGCAGCACAGTTAGAACCATCAGTTACAGACACTTTACGGTCAACGGTTACGGTTTGGTTCGCGCTGTCTGTCACGCTATACACAAGTGTGTAGTTGCCGATTTCATTTACATCGACACTGCCAGTGTGTGTAATAGTGCTTGTCAGGTCGCCATCTTCAGCATCATTCGCCGTCACGCCTGCCATAGCATCAAATGCAGTACCCAACACAACTGTTGTGTCAGATACGCCATTAAATACTGGCTTCTGGCTGTAAACCTCTACCGTTCTCGCTTTAGTGGTTTCGTTGTTATCGCTGTCTTTCACTCGGTAAGTCAAAACGTAAGTGCCAATAACACTGGTTTCAACGTAACCTTCAACATCGATTGATGACGTTAGATCGCCGTCTTCTTTGTCTGTTGCCGTCACGCCATCCATAGGATCAAACGTTGTGCCGTGAAGAACACGCGTATTTTCGACACCTTTAAGAACGGGCTCGCCCTCGACTGGTGGTGGCGTTACCTGACCGTGTACAAACGGGCCGTAGTCTTTAATGAACTGCTCGTTGTATTGTTGGCCGTTTTTGTTGGTGCCCATGTCCCAGTTGATAGACCAAGTCATCACACCACGTAGCGGTTGACCTTGCGCCGTTAGGCTATCAAATGCGTCGTATAAATCTTGTGGCTCTTGTACAAAACCGGTTGCTGCAGCATCGATGCTTGAAGGAATACCAAACACGAGCTTGTCATGTGGGATTTTGTGGAAGCCACGCGTTCCGTTGATAAGAGAATCAGAAATGTAGTAGATGAATTCTTCTTTTAACGCATCGTTGTTTTGAGCAATCCAACCCACGCCTTCAACCCAGATACCATCGCCACCTTGGTTGTAAAATTGTGGGTTAATCCAGTCGTAGTAGCCTTCTAGATTATCGATATAAGGAACGTACTTACCGCCTGTCGTTAGATACGGGAACTCAGGCGCCATTGTAATAAGGAAGTTTTTACCTTCTGCGCGGTAGTGATCTTTCACTAGCTTAAGTGCATCCGGAATCACGGTTTGGTTGTTTGCGGCGGTTACGGCTGCTTGTTCAAGGTCAATATCTAGGCCATCGAAGCCGTAACGCTCGGTAAGACGGATAATCTCATCAGCAAAGGCTCTTTCATCACCGGTTTCTAGCTCTACGTGTGCATCAGCACCACCCAAAGCCAACAGTACAGAGCGACCTTGCTTGTTGAGCTCAGAGATTTGGTCAATAAATTGTTCTTCTGAAAGCCCAATGGTTGGGTCCAGTTTAAAAGTTGGGATTCGACCATCAGCCACATCGTAAACCTTCATGAATGACACATTCACGATGTTGTACATTGGGTTCACTTCATCCAACGTCACACATGGCGCATTACCACCTTGGTAGCCGCCACCGTCACACCAGTTATGCCAATAGCCAACCACGACGCCAGAGTCTGGATTCGTCATATCTGAACCATTCGCATAAACAGCGCCAGACATAGCCGCCATGCCGACCGATACTGCTAATTGTAGAGCTTTACGTTTCAACATTAGTCCCACTTCCTTACTTAACAGCTGTGCCAATCACAACCGAACCAATTCATTGTAATCATGAATATTTATAGAGAAGTAATGGAATTTATAGGAAAAGATGACCTTTGATTTAACTTGTGATTTTAAGTCACAGATTGAATATCAGAATCAATATGATTTTGACTTTTCATTCAAATTGAAATGCTAAAAACTGTTATTTTCGGCTGAATGCATTGACCATATAAATATTTAATCAACCTTAATTCACTAAGATAATTAACCAAAAATATAAAAAATCACCGATAGGAAAAAATAAACTTTAAATCGGCAAAAATCATCCCAAATACGCCGTAATTACTGACCTCAGACCAGATACCATTGCGAGTGATATCACTAAAACAGCCTGGATATAGCCAGAATACATGTGCTATCGATACGCACGTATAACGGAATATAGGAGCAAGAATTTGTAGAATTTTGAATGTATACGTCGGGAGTTTTTCAGTTAACCGTCAGTGCCAGATGAATAATATGCATCCAATAGTGAAATAAAATTCACCTTATCAAGTTCATTAAGTTGATTAATTCCAGCCGCTGCTTTTCTTCCTCCGCCAGTCGCAAAACTTGAGCAAATTTCGTCTGCACCCGTTCTATTTGATAATGGCGCACGTAAGCTCACCGTGTAAGACTCGCCGTCTTGGTTTTTCGTTAATACTGCTTGCGCTCGGTTTGGATCTTGATTAACGATTTCATTACCAAATACGCCACTGATGCGCCTTGCCCAAGTCTCGCCTGGTAGTTCAAACACACGTGCGACTTCACTTTCATAAACAGGAGCAAGGTTTGATAACTGCTGGCAATCATTTTGATAAGCAGCTCGCAGTCGATAAAACACCGAGTCTTTATCATCCAAAAGATCAAACGGGTTCGGGTATTGATAAAGGGTTTCGTAGAGCTCAGCTGGCGTGAAATGCAAATCACTGAGTGACGAACCGTAACCGTTGTAGTTAATCAAGGTACCTAGCTCTTCTAGAAACTCTTTTTGAGATTGAGCGAATCCATTTTCATCCGCTAGCCGCGCCGCCACCGTTTTTAGATTGTCGCCAAAGGCAGCTGCGATTGCCCAAGCCACATGCGCACCATTCAGCTTCTGGTTAATCAGCAAGCTCGTGCAGCTCTCTGGCGCGGTATCAATCAGAGTATCTAAATGACTAGAAGTTGGGACATCCCCTGTTCGGTGGTGATCGCAATAAAATACATTGATGTTTGCGTCTAGCAGTGAGTGCAGTGCAGGCAGGTTTTTCTCCATCGATACATCTAAAACGGTAACGGAAGAAACATCACCTTGCTTACCCGGCTCCATAGTTTGAGTAACAACTTGAGAGACCAACTTAATATCACGCTTAACACCAGTAATGAGCACGCTCTCTCTTGGCTCACTTAATCGCAGCTGTAACAACGCGATTATGCCATCTGCGTCTCCGTTGAATACGTCGTAGTGCATGTTGTTCCTCTTCCTATAGATTTAACCGTTTGCCAGAAACGCGCCAATTCGTTTGTGTGTTCGATAGTCTGTCATTATTTTAGTTATATTTCACAGATACTTAAGTCTATTTTGGAATGCCTTATTCTCATTAGATTGAAAAGATAAACACATTAATAATATTGTATGACTTATGTCACAGTAAAAGAATACGAAAAGATTATAAAATAAGCGCCTCCCACTTAATGATAAAGAGACGAATGAACACTACCACCACTCTTGTTTATGACACTTTGAAAAGCCTTGCTGCTCACGCTCCTGAGCAACATGCCGAGATTCGCCAGCGTTTATATGAGCAGTTGAGCCTGCCATTTAACAAGCAGCTCTCGTTATACGCTAATGTGCTTGGTCCTATCAGCTCAGGTAAGTTAGCGGGATGCGACAATATTGATAAAGCGGTTGAACTGGCACTGGATGTGCTGGAAGGCCGAAATAAGTAGTCCCCCCTTTAATACGTAATATAACGGCCCAGATCTTCCCCCAGATCGGGCCGTTTTTTTATTCTCGTCATTTATCTATTTGAATTTCAGGCACAAAAAAGGCGTAGATGATCCACGCCTTTTGTTTTAGTAAGTTCTATGTTGTTTATGAAGTCTTGAACTGCGCGACCGCTTGGTCCATATCGTTCGCTTGCTCTGCTACCTTGTCCACTTCAACTAAGCAATGCTGCGCCGAAGCGTTATTGTCGTTCGAGATAGTGTTCAGCTCAGTAATTGAGTCACTCACTTGCGCCATTACTGCGCCCTGCTCTTCAATCGCTGAAGCAATACGTTCTGAATTACCTTGGATGCTTTCCATGTCGCTCAAGATAAGTTGCAAGCTCGCATCCAGCTCTTCCGAATCTTTCAGCGTTAGTTGACCTTGTTGATTACACTCGCCAATCTCTGCCATCGACGCCTGCATCTGGCTTTGAATTGCACTCACCACTGAAGTTATCTCTGTGGTCGATTGATGCGTTCTGCTTGCTAGTGCGCGTACTTCATCGGCAACTACCGCAAAGCCACGACCTTGTTCACCCGCACGTGCTGCTTCAATTGCTGCGTTCAATGCCAATAGGTTAGTTTGTTCTGCAATGCCTTGGATGATGTTTACTGCATCGCCGATCTGGTCAACATGATGGTTCAGTGAACTGATCGAATCTTGGCTGCTTGAAAGACGTTCAGACAACTGGGTGATGTTGCTGATGGTTTCAACCACCACTTCACGGCCTTTATCGGCATTCACTTTCGCTTGATGTACACCTTCAGCGGCAACCGATGTGCTTTCAGAGATCTCGCCAATGGTGAGTACCATCTCTTGAACTGACGTTGTCATTGTAGATGTGTGATTTGCTTGAACTTCAAACTGTTTGATTACTGACTCTAGCTCATCATGCATGTTCGATGTGCTTTGTGTCAGTTGCAGTGACTTAGATTGAGAGGCAGCGATAAGCCCTTCCAGTTGATCCAACAGTTGGTTGAAGTATTGGCCTAGCGTGCTGAGTTCGTCTTTACCATCTAAGTGAGAGCGAATAGACACGTCGTTTGAGTTAACGATATTACGGATAACCGAAAGCAGTGACTCAATTTTGCCAATGATAGAACGGACGATTAACCAGCTGAACAGAATGATCGACACAAGTAGTGTGACGCAAAGGATGTTGTTGATCAGCGATAGCTTGTCCATCTCTTGCTGCGTTTGTTGGTCTAGCACCGCGGAGAACTCTTTAAATTGAGTTTCGATAGCATGAGAACCCGAGCGAGCTTGCCCAAGCAGACCTTCGTTGTGCTTCAAGCCAATCACTCGCTTTTGCTCAACCACTTGGCGAGCAGCGTCAATCAAAGCAGCTGAGCTACTCATATTTGAAGTTATAGAAAGAACACTCGGGTCAAACTCCCCCTTCTCAATTAAGTCATTGAACAGGTAAAGCTCGATTTTTTGTTCCGCACTGGCTGTCGCGCTGATGTTATCGAGCAAAACATGAAACTCGCCTAGCATACCTTTGTCACGTGATAGCCCATAGACTTCGCTCGCTTTAACTAAGTTAACAAAGCTGGTGTGGTAGGTTTCGATGTCTTCACGTAGGTGTGTGCTGTTGGCTAAACCTAAATCACTGAGCACTGTATCTAGCTCAGATTCAGACGCTAAGAATTTTTTGTAGTTTACGTCGAACTTGTCGAGGTATTTCATATCGCTACGCAGTAAAAAATCTTTCTCGTTACGGCGAAGGTTGAGCAAACGCACTTCAAGCTCTTTGGTAATTTGTTTGGCTTCGCTCATTTGAGCGGTGGTGTCTGCAAATTGTGATGTGGTAAACAGCAGTGAAATCATGCCGAAGATGGAGAACATCCCCAACGAATAGAGCTTTTTCTTTATGTTCATATACGTGGCTCGTCTTTACTAAATTAACTATGAGTATCCAAATAAATCGCATCAAAGAATGGATATCCAACTTGCGCGACCTGATTATTGTTATATTTTTTGTATCAGTAATGAGCACTAAATCTAGCGACTGTTCAGCCCACCAGCAGTGACATTCTCAATGGTATTCAAACAGAGAATGAATCTTTTCACTAAAGATAAAAGCATCAATAACACAAATTGAATACATGTACATTAGTTGAATGATAAAAGTGAGAGACAGCTATTTGACGGAACATAAATGGCCTGAATGTCATGGTATACAAGGCATTGAATTAAAAGACTTTGACGCACATTTGGATGCATTATTTATGATGACATTTTTTTGGCTCTCCAGAAGAGCACGAGCGAAGCGCAATATTGGAGGTTTTGACTTGGTTTTTAAACAGTGAATCCGTCTATTGATGATTGTACAGTAGAGCGTAAACGGCGAAAAAAATGGACCTACTCAATTCGAGTCAGGTCCATCTTTTGATTTTCTAGTCAATCGCTTTGCAGCTAAAGAGTTAGGTGCGAATTCAAGGCTGGCTAAAACGCTTTTACCATCTTGGTTAGGCACTTCAATAACACCGCTTTCTCGTCTTCTTCGATATCTTGCGTCAGCTCATTAACCAAATTCAAGTGAAGCTGATTGTGGTGAACGTGTATCTTCTGCCCTTCATCCGTCAAGGCAACCACAATCGCACGACGATCTGTTGGGTGTTCATGGCGCTCAATCAATTCAGCTTTAACCAACTTTTCTATTTGAACAGTAAGTGTACCCGTGGTAATACCCAACTTTTCAGCGAGCTCTTTCATTCTTAACGCACCATGCATACCAAGTACTTCAATGGTGTGTACTTGAGCCAGGGAATAACCCGTCTCTTTGACAACAGACTGCTCCCACGAAGACATTTTATCGTAGAACTCAGTCAGTATTTGGTTAAGTTGTTCTATATTTCGCATGGTCGTTTGAATGCACTTCAAGAGTAAGATGATTAATCTTATCAAACTTGGCGAGCATTTGTTTATATTCAGAGACGGTTTTATCACTGTTTGATTCAAGAGTAATCGCTGCTGAATAGTGATGCCCACTCACCTTCCACATATGGAAATCGGTGACCGACGCATAAGGCGTTAAGGTTTTGGTCACTGAGTCACGATAATCTTGGTCGATATTCTCATCCAGCAGGATTGGGCTGGTTTGTTTCATAAGGTTCATCGTCCACTTAGCAATCACGAATGCGCCAACCATTCCCATTGCTGCATCTAACCAGTTCCAACCGTAAAACTTACCAAATAGCAGCGCAACAATCGCAAGCAGCGAAGTTAGAGTATCCGCCAACACATGCATGTAGGCTGCGCGTAGGTTGTGATCATGATGGTGTCCGTGATGCTCGCCATGTTTATGACCATGGTCGCTGTCGTGCTCATGGCTATGTGAATGACCGTGATTCTTACTATGATTGTGGCCATGCTCGTGTCCGTGATCATGATGGTGATCGCCAAGTAAAAACATACTCACCACATTCACAGTTAAACCAATACAAGCAACGATGATCGCTTCATTGAACTGAATCGCTTGTGGGTTAAAAAAACGATGTACTGATTCCACCAGCATCAACAATGCCACAATCCCCAATGCAATCGCGCTGGTGTAGCCCCCTAACACGCTGACTTTGCCAGTACCGAAAGAGAAACGTTCGCTCTCGGCATGTTTCTTCGCATAACGGTATGCAAATAAGGTGATACCAAACGCTGCGGCGTGCGTCCCCATGTGCCAACCATCGGCAAGCAATGCCATCGAGCCGTAAATAGTACCTGCAACAATTTCGACAACCATGGTAACGACGGTCAATAACAGGACATAGAACGTGCGTTTCTCACCTTGACTGTTATGTGAAGAAAAGTTGTGTTGGTGACGTGTTGGAAAACTCAAAATGGCGTCCTTAGCTTGTGTTTGTGGTTAGATGATCGTTGCAAATAAAAGCCCTTTGATTGGCAAGTAATTTGACAATCAAACTAATAATTTGAAATTTAGTTTGATTGTCAAACTTTGTCAACGATGAATTTTGAAACTCTGATTTGCGGGACGAATAGTTGATGGTGAGCGCTAGTTTGTTCCAAAGATTATTGATTCAGTAAAAACGAGGCTTTCCAGGGACAAAAAAGCCCACTCGAGGTGGGCTGATTGAGTCAAACTCAATGATTGTATTTATTTGTTTTGCAATGAAATAATCTCATCATTCACCCAACCTAACAGCTGCTTGGTTGCTTTCGACAAGACTTGGTTCTGCCGAACAATATAACCAAGACTGGTGCTCGAGAAGTTGGTCAATGGTGTCACTTTCGAATGCAGGTGCTGCTTGGTTGATACCGCAAACTCCGGGACAATAGCCACACCAAATCCCGCTTCTGCCCAGTCGATTTGAGCATCGACACTCCCTACTTCCATCACCCTATAATTAGGTAGATTAAGGCTTGGTAAACCTTCATCAATAAAGTCACGCGTTCTCGTATCATGACCTAGTAGAATCAAAGTGAGCTCTGCATCAGAGTCTCGGATATCAAACCCATCGCCAAGCGCACACCAAGAAAGCTCTTGCAGCTTAGTGAAATACAAAGACTCGTTGTGCTGCTCTTTGGCGATAACAAAACCAATATCCGCTTGAGCATTTTTAACTAAATTCGATGCCTGAGATGACGTGGTATTCAAGAGCGTAAGGTCAATACCGGGATACTGCGCTTTGAACTTCTGGAACGGACGAATTAGCAAAAATCGAGAAATGATGTCACTTACGGCAATGGTTAACGTCCCTATTTTAAGGTCGTTAATGGCATTGAGATCGGCCTGACAAATCTGCAGTTCGAGTAGCGTTCTTTGGCTTGTTTCCAATAGCCGTTCACCCGCTTGAGTCAATTGAAAAGGGCTTCTCTCTATCAACTTTATGCGTGTTTGTTGTTCCAGTTGTTTTAGGTGCAAACTCACATTGGGTTGTGTCATGTGCAGTGCATTGGCCGCTTTCCCAAAATGCTTGTACTCCGCAAGCGTCACAAACGTCTTCAACAAATTAATATCGAGCATCATGTCCTCTCTCTCGTGTCACTAATATCATTCCCTAAAAGTAAAGAATGCCCCATCGTCATTCCCTACAGTGAGGAACGAACGTGATAGGGAATCTCGTTTGTAGCTTAAGACTTTAAGGATATATGAAATCCTTATCAAGATAATAAAGATAATTAATTTCTCTTATCCACCTTGTAGGCCTAACATGATTCCTCAATCAGTTAGGAGAAAAATTATGCCATCTATCGTTGTTGTGGGCGCAAACTGGGGTGATGAAGGCAAAGGCCGCATCGTCGATTTTTTAGCAGACCAAGCTTCTGCTAGCATTCGTTTCCAAGGCGGAAACAATGCAGGTCATACTGTGGTAAATGACTTCGGTACATTCAAACTGCACCAACTACCTAGTGGTATTTTTAATCCTAATTGTACGGCGGTTCTTGGCCCTGGCATGGTGATCAGCCCTGCTGCGCTAACTGAAGAGATTGCAGAAGTTCAAGAGGCTGGCATCAAAGTGAAAATGGCGATCTCAGATCGTGCGACACTGTGTCTCCCTTTACATGCTCTTGAAGATACGCTTGAAGAAGAGCGTTTGGGCGATGGCGCTTACGGCTCTACACGTCAAGGCATTGCACCAGCGTACGGCGATCGTGTAATGAAGAAAGGCATTCTTGTCGGTTGGCTGAATCAACCTGAAATTTTAGAGCAGCGTATTCAATTCCTACTTGATTGGAAGATGCCTCAGCTTAAAGCGCTCTACCCTCAATGTGACTTCTCCCAGACTGCTTCTGAAATGACAGAATGGCTACTTGAAGTAACTAAAGCGTGGCGCCCGTTCATCTGCAACGTAACTGAGCCGCTTAAAGCGCTGCAATCACAAGACGCAAACCTACTGTTTGAAGCTCAGTTAGGCGCAGGTCGCGACCTTGTCTACGGTGAATACCCTTGGACAACATCTTCGAATGTAACCGCAGCTTATGCTGGCATTGGTAGCGGTTTACCTGCACTTCGTCCTGAACGTGTTATCGCTGTTGCTAAATCATTCAGCTCGTCTGTTGGTACTGGCACGCTAGTAACTGCAATGGAAGAACAAGACAGCTTCCGCGAAAGCTCTAACGAATACGGCGCAACTACGGGTCGACCACGTGATATGGGTTACTTTGATGCAGTGGCAACTCGCAACGGTGTTGACCTGCAAGCTGCAACGGAAATCGCACTGACTAAGATTGATTGCCTGTCTGGTTTGTCTGAACTTAAAATCTGTACCGCTTACTCAGGTGAACATACTGAGAACCCGATTTGGCCACAAACGGCTGAGCTAAAGCCCGTATATGAAGATATGGCTGGCTGGGATGAAGACATCACGGGTTGCCGCACGTTTGAGAGCCTTCCTCAAGCAGCGCAAGATTACGTTACTCGTATCGAAGAGCTGATGGGTGTGCCAATCGTGATGGTATCGGTAGGTCCAGAGCGCGAGCAAATGATCATTCGCGCTTAGTTTAGAAGACGACAAGATCTACATCAAAGCCCACATTCAGTGGACTTTTTTGATTGTTCATAAAGAACGAGATAACACAAGGAATTACAGGCACAAAAAAGCCCACGCTAGGTGGGCTTTTTTGTTTGTTCATGAAGAACGAATTTGGTGCCGCTACTGGACTCGAACCAGTGACACCTTGCATGTCATGCAAGTACTCTAACCAACTGAGCTAAGCGGGCGATGTTCTAATTTCTTATTACTACCATTGTGACAAACTCAATAGTTATGCAATAAAAACAAATAAGGAATGGTGCGTCCGAGTGAACTCGAATCACCGACCCCCGCCATGTCAAGACAGTAGCTGTGTAAATAGAAAATCTACATGAACATCCTAAATTCATGCTGTCCACCGAAAAAACAGACACTTAACCTAGAATATTTTAAATCAGTGACTTAGGTTTTGTTATGACGAAATGTTTTATGTATGAATTTGGGCACACTCTTGTCACATCCATATACTACAATTAGTTAGGTTTAAAAATTTCAATTTGCGACTACGAGATCTAACATTTGAGCGACTTTATATCTAGACTTGAGAAATACGACGCTACCCTGCTCTACAACGTAGAGCTCTCTCACGTTAATCTTTGTGACATATCTATCGACCCTGATCTCGCAGAAATCATCGCGGAGTCAAATCCCGTTTCAGCCTTAAAGTCAAAGTCGATTGCATCAAAAAGTACCCAGGCTATGAGCAACCTAGTCGCTTTGCAATCTCCAATTTGGGTCTATAAAAAACGAAATCATTACTATCTCGTATCGGGTCTTTTAACTCACTTTCTACTTATAAATACGATTAATTCCGAACAGTCACTCACTAGAAAAACACCCGTTATCTTGCTCACTAAAAAGCCTCAAAATGACATTAAACGGCTCATATTTTTGTCCGATTTAACCACCCAATTATTAAAAAAGCTGTTTATCACAAAGGAAAAAACTGTGAAATTTTTCTTAGAAAACTGGTTCCCTAATGATGAGGCAAAAGGTAGCTATCTAACAAACAAAGAGTGGCAAGTAATTTTTCCAGAGCTAAAAACTAAGAAAGAACTAGCCGCCATATTGAATACCTCAAATCGAGATTTATGACCATGAGAGAGTTCATTTCTAGGCAAAATTTATTAGATGAACAATTGAATTTGAGCGATGATGAATTCGAAAGACTTTATGATTTTCTCACTTTAATTGAATGCCCCGTTTCATTCAGAGCGCTCAACGAAGTACTAAGTAACCTACTCGAAATAGCACAACAATATCCACACTTTTTCGAAACCGTTTTTCTCATTTCAAAAAACGATTTAGTAAGTTTTATTAAGGCAATTTCTGATTCAAAAATCTCTAATAAGGACGACTTTTCAAACCATCACTTTGAGCGAGGTTGGTGCCAAACCCACGTCATTTTTGCTTTGCTTGCACAATACAAAATGTTCTTTTCAACTTCTAATCGTGCTGTTTTTACTCTCATCTTTCTATCGCACTTCTTTGAACATATGGAAACGATTTTCAAGATTGAAAGAGAAGAGGAAGTGACTAGTGCTTTTCGTAATCTAAACCGAAATAAAACATTTAACTTACCCAACTTCGCTGGGGTAACAACCAATGAAATTGCTGACCGATTCGACACCTTGCGTAAAACCAATACATACGAAGGATCGATTAACAACCAACTAAGGCAACTCTGCAACTTCTTCAATCTAAATTGGAAAAATAGGACTAAAAAGAAATCGTCAACACGTGCGGTATTGAGACAGCGATTCAACAACAAACAACTCGAGCGTGTTATAGGTGCTAGCAATGATACCTATACAAGTATCGCAAATACTCGAATTGACAACACTAAATCGGGTATTGAACAAACCGAAGCCTTTCCTTCGATGAGCTTCGTAAAGAAAGAGTCCACAATAGACAGAAAACCGGAACATGAAATTCCAGCAATTAAGCAGATTAATGAGAACTCATCCCGTCAAACACAAATAACAAACATCTCCAAAAGTATTCAGCGCGCCCACAATTCAACTTCTCTTGATAAAACCATACTGCAGATTCACGACCTCTCTTTTCTACTTTTTCAACTAAATAAGAAAAAGAACTATCGTAAACTTATCGGAGTTGTTGAGACGAATGTGATCTGCAAGTTGCTTACTGCTTCACTTTACCTATCGAGACCGATAGCAGATGTTTGCTCTTTAAAGATTCTCGATAAACACTCTGAAGATGGTGAGGGCTTTGTGCGGATTTATAACACTTGGCACTTTAAGGCTGCATTTGTTGATAGTCTCACAGTCGCCGAATACTCTAGCTCAAGTGAGTTAATAAAAATCAGTGACTATTCACTCACACAAGTACCCGAGTTTCTAGTTTCTATATTGGATTTCAATCAACGAAATGCAGGTCCGTTGTTTAATAAAATATCTAAAAGCAGGTATCGTGAGAGCTGTGCAACATTCTTGAAGAACCTATCAGAAACGCACGCCGTCAGAATCAGTCTTAAATCAATTCAATACTTCAGTCTTAACTTTAACGAAGCCAACCAATTAATCGACTCTGTTATTTTCGATTTCGCTTTCAATCATACCACCTACAAAACACGAGCTAGTCGCCACTATACTCAATATTCATTTATGGAAATGAGCTCAAGTATCTTTTATTTCTGGCAAGCTATCGTTGATAGAGTAACCTCTTTAGGGTTTATCCCCAGTATTAAAGTAGGAAGTGTGAAACTCATTGATTATCTAATTACTTGTGACTGCAGTGTTGTTGGTTCTAGGTTTTTACCTTCTAAAGCGTTCTTTCAAAAGCGTTACGCATCTCTTCAAAAAAAGCTGGCTGGGTATAACCAGCTCGAAATACAGTCTTCGTATGACAAATTAATCCAATATCATAATGATTACGTATTTTACGTAAGCTCAATGCTGCTAGCAATGACAGGTTACCGCGCTGTTTATAACCCTCTCCCTTCTTTAAACTTAAGATTGAGTCGTTATAAAATGCTAATGATCAGCGATAAAGATGACATAGACTTCACCCACGCCCGCATTATTCCACTCGCTGAAAATCTGGATAAACAAATCAAGCATTATCAAAACCACCTCAAACAGCTAACTAACATTCTTCATGTAGTAAAGCCTGAAACAGCATTCCACGCCAAGAAGCAAACAGAAGAGTTGATTCAGTCATTATCCATTAAGCAATCTGAAGCAACAAACTGGTTCTCAGAGATTAAAAACTCAAAAATATACCCCGGTGTACTTTTCTATTTCATGGAAAACCGCCACGGTATACATATGAGGAATGTACACCCAGCTTGGTTAAGTGAACAAGAAAATACAGACTATCCTCTCAATGCAACTCGACACTACTTGAGAACCTTTTTAACCAAGAGCAACCTGCCACCAGAATCGATAGCCTTCACTATGGGACATTGGTCCACTGGTGAAGCTCCTCTTGGACGTTATTCAACCTTCGACTTCAACGAAGCATGCAGGGCCGTCAGTCCAATAATCCAAGGTATGGCCAATGATCTGAATTTAACTCCAATTCGCTCGCTGTTGGCCTAAGGAACCTGTATGCCACCTTCAATAGACCTTAAAAGATTAATTGCAGAGGCTTCAGTAGTATTTAAACAAGATATTGAGAATATATTTGTCCTCGATACAGAAAAGGCAGCAAAAAAGTTAATAGAGAAACTACACGCCCTAATCACTAAATTACTTGTGGTCACTTATGATAAAGAAGCAAAATCTGACGCCATCACAATAAAATCACTCAATGTGCTCCAGTCAAAACTCGATTCGAATATAGATGTCCAATCCCTGCAGCGGAAAATATTACAACTCTATTTGGTACTGTTAGAGCGAGAGTTCCAGGTCACTTCTCCCCCTTTAGGCTCATTTACTGAAATTCGTAGGGATAAGCCTATAGTTACGCCAGGAAATATTTTCAAAGCCTCGTTAGCTGACAAACTCTATTCTCAACTTGAAGCAGAGATCAAGAAACCCACATTATCATTGTCTTCAGAACAGTCATTAGGGAGGCTTGCTTTATGGCTATTGTTAAAAGAAGGATGTGTCAATATAAAGGATATATCAGCTCTAATCACCAACAGCCAAGACCTATATCGAACTGAACAACTAAGTTATTTTTCTGGAAAGCAGCAATATTTTCTGTCACCAGTCGCTGAAGCCCTTCTAGTTTTACACCGAATTTCATTCATCAATATGAAACATTACAATCAGTCTAGGCTATTGATTAAAAAGGCGAGATTGTATCAATATGAGTACAGCCTCACAGCTCCTGCTCTTGTCCCTAAGTTAACTTCACAACGAAGCTTAGCAGGATTAACATCATCAAAAATCATGTGTTGTATCAATGATTACTGTCATCATACTGCAGCTATACCTAAACAATATTCTTTGAATCTTTCTGATATTCGCCAATGTCATCGAATCGAAACGGTGCTAACTCAGAGTCCTATCGATTTTAGGATCCAATCTAGCCTACTACAATCGACACCGTTAACTCGTTCAACAATGAAACGCGTATTCCTCGATAAGACTGATGTCTTCAGAAAACCACCAGCGAGATTAACAAACCAGGCCGCAACGGTTAGACAAAGCACCGCATGGAAAAAGAACCATACCTCTTACAATAATATTACTGAGCTAAGTAGCGATGAGTTAGTGCGCATATTGCATGGCTTCTTGGACCTATTGAAGACATCGAAAAACACTAGAAAGGAACAAGCCCATCAAGGGCGGCTAATCAGGAGGGGGCTTTATGAATGGCTTGAAGCCGAAAATAACGCTAGTAAATATCCAGTAGTTTGGGTTCTAGTCAGTTGGATGTATCAATTGCTTTATCGGGGTGACATAGGGAAGAAAGTACTCACTTTTAGTACCATTCGCGATTATGTGAGAACCTTTGCAATCCCATTCATAGCAGAATTCAATTACTGTAACCTATTCACAATGGATGCTCTAGAGTGGGCAGAAAAGTTGAATATCGTTGCGGAGGGAATCAACTCAACTAAAAGGAAATCTTTCGTCCTCTACTTTGCTGATTTTGTCGTGAGTTCTCAAATTGTGCCCGAACTATGCTTCTCTGATTTAGATATAACAACATCTAAATCAAATGTCAGTGCTAACTTAATCACAATGCACGAAGCCGATGCTGTAACATCATTTCTCAACAAAGATAGTTTAGAAGCTGAACTTGCTCTTGTTGTATTTTTACTTGGATTTTACGGTGGCTTGCGTAGAGGCGAAATTGGAGGGCTACAACTTAATGACTTTCATTTGAACGACCACGGCTACCTTCAAGTACATATCAGACTCAATAAGTATCGGTCCTTAAAAACTGGAAACAGTGCTCGCAACTTACCACTAGATTGCTTGATGCCCATTCACTGGCAAAAGAAGCTCATATCATTTATCGACAAATCTAAACTTAGCTCTCAAAAGACAAATGCTTTAATTTTTCAGGATCCTAAAAGACTAAAAAACGCATTTACATTACTTACTGTCGTCTTAAAAGAGATCACCCAAGACGATAAACTTAGGTTTCATCACCTACGGCACAGCTTTGCAAATTGGAATTGGTTATTAATCAATTTCAATCGCTACCCTACTAATAACCTCCCTCTGCCATTGCAGCACAATTTCTTCTCGGCAGATAGGCAAAACCAGCTATTTCATCGCTTGGGTATATGCACTAATACAAGGAAAAAGGCATTTGTACTATCACGTTTACTTGGACATGGCACCATTGAAACGACATTCAGCTCTTATATACACCTAGCCGCCCTTCATATTTACTTATTAAATAGGAGGCGAAATGAGTCTCCCCTTCACTTATTGCAGTATAGTATTGATTACACAGTAAAACTCGATAACAAGAGTATGAGGCCAATCCGAAATGGCAAACCGCTGGCTCTTTATCACGACGCATTGCCAATGACTATGGTTGGAAAATCCAAGCCCGACCTTGAACGATCTCTTGAGCTACTTATTAACAAAGAAGAGAGAAAACCTTCGTCGAACAGTGTTCCCATTGCTGACGTTTT
This sequence comes from Vibrio sp. 10N.286.51.B11, assembly GCF_041469245.1. Taxonomy (NCBI): domain Bacteria; kingdom Pseudomonadati; phylum Pseudomonadota; class Gammaproteobacteria; order Vibrionales; family Vibrionaceae; genus Vibrio; species Vibrio sp. 10N.286.51.B11. Next base: position 220,282 of record NZ_JBFRKI010000007.1, read on the forward strand.
TAAATGCATTTCCCTATTAAGTTATGGTTACTCTATAAAACAAGCCGCAGAATTAACAAAGATATCTGCACAGCTCATAACTCGGATTGCACTTAGGCTGGAATCACATGGCGAGATTTACACGAGAAGATCCAAAAACACCCTTCCTGAGTTTTGCGGCATAAACAGGCTAAATCAATATCAAATAGATCAACTCAACTTTTTTATGCAGCAATTTGATAAATCGTTGCAATCAGAGGCGCTACGTAATGCCAAGATCAACCTATCCCAAGTAACCAAAGCGCTTCACCATTGTGTAGGGGCTAAAGGACACTTAGTTCGAACGCATGATATAAAGACCGTCGCATTCTTACTCAAAACCATGAAAGTGATTGGCATTAAGGATGAGCACGTAAGAATTAAATGGCATTTTTCTCATAAACTAGCGTCCGATGAAATAACGATTGATAAAGTCATTTCTCATTACCGATATTGGGAACAGTTAGTACAAAGCCGAGTTGGCTTTAATGCCACAACTATTGAAGCAGTTATCCCACATAGATATGATCGGTTATCTCAAAAAATGACAGCAATTGGTGTCGATATACACCGTTCGGATGAAGCTAAGTTTCTTGGCTATCATGCAAAAGGAAACATTAGCATCCACCTGCTTCAGACCAAAAAAGAGAACCGTGATTCACTCACAAGAGAATTTAGGAAACTGGTGCCTATGAGCCCACAGCGAAGCAGGTCATACATTACCTTTCTTCAATTACTGGATGTTTATTTGGATGTGTTCCCTTTCGACTAGCTGCAATCATCGCTGCTTTACACACTCTTTCATCCACTCTTCTACATCACTGTCGACCCAAGCAACGGCCCTCTCCCCTATAGGTACGGGCTTAGGAAATGAGCCCTCACTCATCTTTCGATAAATAGAAGACCTACTTAAAGCGGTCTTTGTCATGACTTCCTTTATTTTCAGAAATCTCATTAGCAGGTCTCATATTTCCTTTAGCTATCGCTAGCAGCTATTAGCAACTGCGCACTCTTGTAGGCAATAACAGCTTTAGCTATCTAAAATTAATTTCGATATTTCGTTTAACTCAGTATTGCTAAATGGCGACTGAAAGCAGGTCCACCCTGCCGATACAAATTCATCTATATCTTTAGGCTCTGTGTCATCTCCAAAGATACAAAGCTTAGATTGAGGCCAGGCAAGTTCAACTTCAGACACTACTTTGTCAGTTAATACGAGTTCGTAGCCACAGATCGGCACAGGTACATTTAACTTTATGAACGCCGCACACTCTTCTAAAAGAAATGTTAAGTCCAGAACTTCTTGCCAATCGGCCATATCTATTGATTCAGAAATATCATCTAATGAGCTTATTGCTTTCGGTTCGCTGAATGACAAGGGAATAGGACTCTCTCCTGTCGACCATACAACGAATAAATGTTCAGATGCTCGTGTCATTGCGACATAAGCCTTAGAGGTGTTATCCAAACATTTCTTCTTAAAATCCACCAAGACGATCACTTTGTTTTCTAATCCCTTAAAGTGATTAAGCTCTGAAAAGCTTATCCCTGGCAGCGGCATGTTCTTTACATTGAAATCATCTAGTTGAACAATATTTCTTAGTACGGTATCTGAAGTTCTAGAGGCGCAGCTATCAAAGAAAGGGTTACTAGAAAGGATAGTTATGTCGGAATGACGATAACCTGCTTTTAAAGCGTTAGATATTACGAACTCAACTTGTTTTATTTCGTCTTGTTCGGTATCAGAAGAAAATATTTCGACGTCAGGACCTTGAATCTTCTTCGTTGCAATCCTATCAGAATCTAATAGGTTAGAGAGGAAGTTTAATGTGGTTCTAGAGTATCGATAAGCAACATCTAATGACAAATGAACATCACAAGAGTTTTTCAGATATTCCATCACTGACTCGTCCGGGCTTTCAAAGAACTCGCTTTGATTGATCAGGTCTTGAAATAAGACCCATCTACCTTTCTGAAAGCCACCTTTAATATAAGGCTCCAGTTTACATAGTTTATTTGATTGATACAGATCTTGAGCTTCATCTACAATCACCACATCATATTGACTAATAAAAGACCTACGTGAATCAACCTGCAGACTATCAATAGTCGCAACAACTATATTTGAAGTGTTCAAGTCTGATTTTAGGCGTCCTTTCAACCATCTAGACTCACACAACACTAGTATCTTTTCGTCGGGGTGAACAAATTCCCTAGATATTAGTTTAATTAAGTAAGTCTTACCTGTTCCAGCTGCGCCTTCACATATAACACGCTGTTTATTTTCAAAGGCAGTCACTACTTGTTTTTGCATTGCGTTCAAATGATCAATGCACGCAGAAACCTTCGCTGCTCTTTGATTTAAAATAGAATCAGGTCTTAAAAGATTCGCTATCTCTAAAATTTCATGGGCAGATAGATTTACGGGCGAATCCACTTTTTTGACCCAGTATTCAATAAATTTATTTAACCAAGAGCTGAAACCTTTAAGTATATTCTTACATCCAAACATAAAAGCGTCATACTCTAACGAACTTGTTAACCCTAATGTATTTGGAAGTAGAACACCGTAGCCAACAGGAACGCATTCTAATGAAATACCTTTTTCATTCAATGAGTCTAGCATTGAAAATAGGGCAGTTCGTGATTGATTAAATGGGTTTTCAATTGAGTAATTTCTTTGCCTCGACCTCGAATACCATCTACCTTCATTTTGATAAACTCGCCCGCCCTTGACCTCAAAAACGAAAATGCCTCGGCTACAAACTAGAACAAAATCTAACTCACCCATACGTTTTTCACTGTGTGACATCAGGTGAAGAGAGTTAAAACAGATGGCCTCTGACATTTCGACGCCACGAAACGCATCAAAAATTAACAGCTCGGCATAGCTGCCATTGTTATATGGCTGAGACGGATTTAATCTCATAGTTTATTCAATTGATTCGCGAATTTCTTACGAGCTTTAGCAAGAGCCTTTTCGTCTTCATAAAGTTTCAAAATGACATTGAAGTCAACATCTTCAAAGGCTCTTTGCGCAACCATTTTAGCTGCAAACTCAGACTCATTTGACGGTAAGATTTCAATCAATTTCTCTGGATGCTCTGGAACATAAATATGTTCTCCAACTGACACGATTTGCTTGAGGTTGTTCGACACTAGATCAAACTTATGAGATAGTACACTTTTGAGTTCAGGCGTTTGTGAATCATCTAAAATATCTACTAATGTTGGTACTAGCGAGAACTCTTGTTTAATCCTTTCACTCGTTTGATTCGTGACAGTTAAGAAATACTCATACATACGTTCAATAACAAAACATTCTAACCCTTGAATTTGTCTGACACTCTTTGGAACTTCGTAAAACTTATCTCGCATACCATAAGCCATCGCGATATTTACGTACCCTTCTCCACTAATAGTGTGTATGGGTTGTGTAAAGAGCTTTTCCGTTTCATCAAGCAATGAGAACATTGTTACAACCTGATCTATAAACTGACTGACCCGATCTACTTTGCGGAAAGCTTCCATTTGCTCAGAATTCGTACTTTCCACTTTACCTTTCAGCGTATCGCTAAGGCGAGTTTTGAGGCCTCGTAAAAATTCAGTAGCTTTAGGTTCTCCGAGATCTAAATCGAAAAAGGGAATAAGCTTATCTAACACTTTCTCGTTTGCGCCGCAGCTAATCAACAAGTCAAAGAATTCGTCCTGAATACGATGTTTTGAGCTATCTTCTTCAGAATCACGAAATAGATATAGTTTGGTCAACTTTATAGCTAAAGGAGACGCAGAATCACTTTCGTTTGCTCCTACATTTGAAAGTACTTTAAAGGCATCATTGGCTACTTTGCCGTTCTTAGCCATTACATATGTCAGAGCGAGAGCTGCACCGTATCCACTCATTTTATAGAGTAAGTTTTGATCAAACCCTAGCGGCCTCAGAGCACCGTTAGTTTCTAATGCATCTTCAACACCAACTAGCTCGCTTAGCTCCTCTAGTTGCAGAAATTTATCAAAGTCACCTTTTTTGAAGCTTATTCTATTGAGTAATTCATCGGATACGCGCCCCGTTGACCTTGTCAAATAATCAAAGTGTTCATGAGCATCCTGATCCTCAAAGATTACCTCCCTAATACAGTAGGTTGGCAAAATTCTATCTAAATACAGCCACGTTGAAGATTCTGACGGTTCTAGGTTAGCTCCATCTAAGGAGACAATTACAATAGCACTCTTTGCATATGGATCTTCTTTCCTCGACGCTTGTACACCATGAGCTGGTATCTTAGCTTTCGCTGTGGGTTTCCTGTGTAACGGTATAACGTTTGAGTGAAGAAACAACTCATCTGGTATATAATGACCTATCGGAAAAACGCTAGCTGGCGTAATAAAGCCAAAAGCAAAAAACTGAGCAAGGTTATCTACACAAATAGGAATATAAAATTGTTGCTTAGCCATTAGATTGTATCTCTTTCTAAAATGTTGGGATCAGACGGAAGCAACGCTTCAACTGGTTGGTTTGGGTACTGAGCACTTTGCATCAAGAAAAGTTCATCTTTAGCTCTAGACGTCATAACGTACAACCGCTTTCTCATTGCATCTTTATCTTCGCCGATGATTTTAAGTCCATCCAAAATGACATAAACTGTATCAAATTCAATCCCTTTAACAGATTTATCACATAAAACAACAATACCACCTTTTGAAAAGTCGATATTAACATTGCCTTGTTTTTGATTGCTGGAGTAACTGGATACTATTGGTTTTTCGTTATCCCTCTTGACGTCAATTTGATCGAACTTTTTAACGTAATCAGCTCTCTTAGTTTCGCTGGCGACAATAACACCAATTAGCTTTCCACTGTCTCTATCTGCAGCTCTTAGAATAGTCTCTACACAGGCATTTACCGTTGAATAGTTCATAAGCGTCGGTTTTAATAGCGATGAGCGCTCGGGCAACTTAGGCAATGGGCTCGCTCTATCTGTATAGAAGTGCTGACAAAGCTTGGCAATTGGCCCCGTATTCCGGAAGTTCTCCTCAAGCTCAATTACGCTACCTGGAGATAACCCCAATACCTCCTCCAAATCTCTTCGACTCGAATTATCTTCTGTAATCTGTTGGTTCTGATCACCAACAATGAAAAAGTTCTCAAAACCTAACTCCATTACTGATTCATAATATCCTGTTGGTAAGTCTTGTCCCTCATCTACGATCAGATCTTGGATTGGAACCTTCCCGTAATGAGATGCAAAGATATTTTTGAGTTGATAATAGTCTGGGTTCACTTCCCTTTTCTTTTTTTCCTTAGCAGTAGGTGGCCTCTCTGGCATATACTGCTCAGTCAGTTCGTACTGTGTTTTATATAACCAACTCATCGCGGTTGTTAAGTCACACTCAGCTAGTTGAGATGTATGCGCTGCTAGCACATGATTGAACGTCAACACTTTAGGCGCTCTGCCTTTTCCTTGGTATTTTTTCATGCGATGCAGTGCGACTACAGACTTACCTGTACCCGGCGCACCCACTACCAAATGCTGTCCCTCTAACGGTAACCTCAACACTCTTTGTTGCTGTTTGGTAAGGTTATGTGACTGAGGTAATTCATTGACTCGTTTACTCACTGGCATTCTCCCGAATAAATTCTACCAAGGAAGGGATTCCATATTCCCTATCACCTTTAATCAACACCCGGTCCAAGAAGACATTGCCGTATGAACAACTGGTGTCGGGAACTAAAGTACAACCGTGACAGGCCGCTCTATTGAGGCCATCTCTCCCCTGCCCACCATGATCTGAACACACTGGGTCTAACGTACACCAATGCGCTCTTTTTATTGCACTATCTAAAATAGTTAGAAAGGACTTTGGCTCAGCCAATTCCATTAACCCACCAAGAGAGCCGCTTTTGTCAGCCACTGCGGTATAAATCAAAAAACCATGCATACCTTCTTCTTTTGAAGAATAAACTCGTTCACATAACGACGATGCCGGGTAACCACATTTATCTTCCAGCTCTCTTATGATCAAATGCGACAACGTATGAAGTAAAACAAATTCAGGAGTGAGCTCATCAACCATAAGTTGGCTCTCAGACTGTTCATAATGGTTAGCTAGTTCACTAATCCTTCGTGCAACCCCATCATGATATGACCAAGCTCTTAACCATTTTAAGCTCAATGTAACGAAGATTCCCTCTCCATAAAGATTGATCGCTGGTAGCCAATCAGTGTCACCAACAATATTAGGCTGTACTGTTTGAGGTTGAAATTTGTCTTTGTCTTCCTGAGCTTTCGATTTCTTTGAGGCATCTGTTTCAGGATCTAAATCTCTTTGTGAGCGAAGGAAACCGCTAAATACTTGTACCTTTCTAAGACGCTCCACTTTAACCAAGTCGTTAACGATTAGGCTTATTGGAAGTAATTCATCGGATAAACTAGACCGCAGATCCTCATAAAACTCTGTTAGATGTCTTGTTTTAAAGTCTGCCGATGGAGAAAAAGACTGTTCCGTAATTAATGCATCATACTCTTCTTCTTTCATTTGACCCGGTGTACCAATGAGCTCTTGAGTATCATGCTCATTGACACCAAACTCATAGACATATAATGCTTTGTGTATTTCTTCAACGGCTATGTTTAGCTTTCTTGCTAATTGATCCGTTCGACGTTTTCTCAAAAAATCACTTGGCGCATTTAATACATCATCAAGATCATCTGAATACGTTGAAATATCACCAAAAGTCTGGTCGCAGTCATTGCTATTTGATTCCGGAGGGATAACTAACCCATCAAGGTTAATTGGTGAATATACACTTGGATGGTTAATTTCAACAACTTCCCCTTTGCGCTTGAATTCTGCTGACTCGTCGACAATCTTTTCAAAAATCCAAGGCTGCGGCTTCATTGGTTTAAGCCCTGCCTGAGTTGGTTCAAAAAAGACTGAACTACCACAACAAGAACAAGATACCTTCTGACGTCCACTTACAAATTCGATTCTTAAATGATCTTTATGATGGGAGTTATAGCAAACCGCAGCCTTACCTTCAGGTGGAACTATTCTTTTTAGCTCGCGATTAAAAGGGTAATGACAAAGATAACTCCAATTGACATCATCTAAGTTACCAAAGTTGTCTACTACACAATATGTCCCCTGACTCATCACCCCATTACATTTGATACAACGTGGCTTAGTCGATGATTTATGGGGACTATTATCCCAGGGAGCTAGATCAAGTTGACCACAGCCCATACATTGCAAATAGCTAGGAAATAGAACAGCAGGTATCGCTCTACTCGCGTCGTCTTCATTATCTTCGTTACCGGTAGGTGGTAAATAAAGACGTTGAGGAATTTCCAAGCAGCGTTGAATACGACTAACATTTTTCAACTCATTTTGGGGAGTCGGATTACCACTAGCAAACCAATAACGAGTATCAACAATGACACCAGTGTAATCATTTTCCAGACGAGCGATGCTGCCAACACCTTGCTGGGAAGCAATGTGAGATAATCTAATAGCCGTCAATTTAGTGTTCATTTTTTTAGCCCTCGAACTGTATTAACAAGAGTGCTGTCTTCTACATTTCGCATCGATGTTTGTGTATCCCAAAGAGCCTTTTTTTCAACATCATGTGTTTTTATTAATGAGTCCACGGCCCGATCTTTGCTATTAAAATGAAGCTGCCTTCTTTTTTGTTTGCTTTCTTTAGCATGTTGAGACCACTCCTCAACCAGTTCTTCTAACATATCTAGCGTTGTGTTCAGTTTGATAGCTTGGTCTTGTCGCTGTAAGTCAGTATCAAAAGGCCCTTCTATGGCATTGCGTATGCGCCCTTTCAACATTTGCACAAGCAGGCTCACATCTTGGTTTTTGGCATCGAACAGATCTGCACTGCCATTAGCAACCAACCCAATACCAGACATTCTTAATGCAATAATTAGAGACGCATGTAATGCCTTCTTGAGTGCTTGATAAGTGAAAGGAGTAAGGCTTGTTGGTTCAACATAGCGATAAAATGACTCATGATAAGAACGGAAGTTTTCATAGTGAGATAAGCTGCTAGTCTGTGATTTGTAATAGTTTACAAATACAACACCAGGTATTTCGCCACGACCAACACGACTGCTTGCCTGAATATATTCAGACGTAGTCAAGGGCTGACCGTTTATGACCATTACCGCCAAACGCTCTACATCTAACCCAACTGATATCATATTAGTTGCCAAAGCGACATCTACAACATTAGAGCTTCGATACGGCTCTTCAAGCTCGGCAAACGTCTGATTGTTCTTCTCGGCGCCCTGAAGAGAAGTCAGCGACTTTACATTTAGCAGACGACTTACTTCCTGTTTGCGAGATTTGTGCTCGTCTTCTGTTAGTTCCTGCGTATATTCAAAAAGCTTCTGCTGTATTGAACGAGTAATTGGCCCTTTAAATGAAGCGTCACTCGCCGAAACCCCTTTCAAACTTCCGTGGTAAACCAACTGAGTCCACCAAGCATCTTTATATTCTGGCTTACCAACAAAATGTACCGCTGGCGCAATAGCAATTAAACTGGACAATGGCTCTAGAGAATCTCTTTTCGATTTACTAAATGCCATATAGCCCACGTACAAACGTCCTGGCTTCTCTGTTATCGGGACCGTTCTAGCAAAATATGAATCATCATGTTCTAGCCCGGCAGGAGGAAAGACTGCTGAGGATTTACCGTAAAGTTGCTTAACTTGCTCACTCGCATTCCTAATCGTTGCTGTTGATGCGATGTACTTCGGATAAATACCACGCTTTATCAACGCCGTTTCAATACCGACTTCGTACAGGCCTACTATTGATCCTAAAGCACCCGATATCAGATGAAGTTCGTCTTGTATGATCAGTTCCGGAGGTCGTTTCCCTTTACCTCCAAAAAATACTTCCGCCCTACCATCCCAGGCAAGCATGGCAAACTTATCTACAGTAGCAAGTAGAAGAGTTGGCGGGTTGTCGTATAAGGATTCGTCGACCGTTTTGCACGGCAGTATGCTATTGTTACTGGAACCAAATTCACAAGCTTCATTTGTACACTTGATGTCGAACCGTGTTTCGTGTGCTAGGTAGTTCTTTTCAGAAAATTTGCTTTTACACCAAGGGCAAGATGTCATCCCTAACTTTTCAAAATTTTGGTTGTTAAGAACCTGTTGAGCTTGATAGTAGGTATTTGGAGTACTTTTACTTCCAACCCATAGGCCCAATGTAAAAGGAGTGGTGCCTAATAACTTCTCGGACTTCCTTCTTAGTAATTCAAGAGCACATACTACTTTTGCGGCACGGACAAATTGCTGTCCCGTTAGCAGGGTCAACGTATAACGCATGATGGCTACCGTACTGTCTTGGCTTTGAGGATAAACCAAACGACGGTAGACAAAAACCATAGCCATTACACCCAAGTAGGCTTCTGTTTTACCACCACCAGTCGGAAACCATATCAAATCAACGACATCTCGATTGATATCTCCTTCATCAATTGATGATTTCATGGCCATCAATACAAACGCAAGCTGAAACGGTCTCCAATTAAACTTATCAAAATCCGGTGAATCTTGACCTGCAGTCATTTGCTTGAGCATTGCTGCGTTCATAAATGAAAACGCAAGTTGAGCCTGTTTATTCCCTTTTAAAAATTCAATCCCTTCAACAATTCGCGCGTAGGCAATTTTCGCTCTATTAACGATACTATTTGCTACCTCACGCTCATGAGATTCCATAGCATCCATCATCGACTGCTGCATGCTCAACCAATCGCCATACCCATTGGCAAAGTTTGTTAAATAATCAAAAACACTCTTGTTTTTGTGGCAGGTAGATAGGATTTTAAAATTGAGGTGGTTGGTTTCAGAACCCGCAGTATTCGCTGTAACACTAGGCACCTCTACTTTTGGCATGAAGGTAGTTTCAATTACACGGTGTCCGTTTTGAACTGACCAATCGACGCCGACAGCATGCCCAATCGCGTAATTTTTAACAGTTTTATATCTTAGCTCCAGTTCCTTTTCCTCATCAGTCAACAGAGAAAAGTCTTTCTGAGGATAACTACTAACTTTCCCCTCTATAACTGTGCACCTTAGTTTCACATCAAAAATCGTCTTACTCGCCATCTTTGACGTTTCTTTTTCAGTCTCTGCAATAGTCTGTTGATTGGCTAGGGTTAGTGTGACTATGTACCCAGCTTTAAAGGGACGCCAAGTTTGATATAGCTTTGCTCTATGACCGTCTTCAGATCCAAAAATATTTGTTGAAACATTAGTATACGAACCATTATCAGGGGCAAGCGCTTCAAAAAAGTTTTTCTCTAATGAGTAAACTTCTTTCCTCCAATTTTCACTCTTACGACCACGAGTCTGAGAATCTCTTACGCTTTCGTCACAAAAAGTTGTACATTCATATTCAATTGAAAGGCGAATCCTAGAACCTGTAATATAGAATGAGAAACCCGCCGATGACGGCGCTGTGATAGAAGCAACACTATTACGAGTTCGGTTTGAAGTTTCAGTTTTGTCTTCTGGTAAAGGTCGGAGCAATCCAACATGGAATTGCTTGAGAGGATTTACCTTAAGCTTTTCACTTTTTGTTCTAACTAAATTATCTTCGACAAACTTTACAAAGCCAGCTCTTTCAGACGTAATATTCACAAGCTCCCCACTCCAAATACTAAAACCAAGCCACTAAACGCCTAAAAGATTAACTCCGGCACACCTTTTAGAACGGAAATATCATCATCCATACCTGAACCACTAAATATTTAATGAAGCAAGGTAAGTCGCACCCAACAAACTTCCTGATTATTGGGTTGTTTACTATTCGACTCGCCATTTATTCATCCATAATGACGATCGTTTGCATTTAGACAAAGCACTAGACAGCCTATGAAATACAACTTTAAAGCACAAAACATCAATAGCTTAGATAGTTAAAATACCATTCAAACATAATGAATTTATAGAGGTTGTCCGCTTACACTTAGAGAATACCATGCGATTAGTGTAAGATGTAGCTTGAGATATAAGAACTTGGTTGATTTGAAGCTGTTACATACAACCCTTTAATCGCACGAGTAGCCGCTACATGAAGTAGTGCCCTCTCATTAAAGTCATAATCACGCTTTTCAACAGGGTCTTCCGTCAACAGTCGTTTCAAAGGAATTACTCCATCGTTCACACCTGCAATAAAGATGTATTGAAACTCCAGCCCTTTAACACGGTGCATGGTTGCAACACGTAACCCAGGTTTATCACTGTCTGCGCTGTCAACGGAAAGAGCGTGATACTGAATACCTCTTGCCTCAAGCTCACGTGCATAGTTATCTCTCATCGCCTGTGTCCTTGCCACCAGGCAGATATCTTGCAAGGGTACTTCCACTGTTAACAGGCTATCAATTTGAGACTTAATAAAGTCAACCTCATCACCAAGAGTTTTACCCAAATGCACTACAGGAGCATCACCGTGGAACAGCGACATATAATCCGTAGACTTATCCTGCTCACCATCTAGGTTATCCACATCAACATTTTCAAGAACCCCGGTGGCAAATCTGCGCGTCTCTTCCGTTGTACGATAGTTGATTCTTAGCTTTTGAGAACGTCGCCCACGAACGTTGATTCCGCAACGTCCCAGAACCACTTTATTTCGATAAATCCGTTGATGGCCATCACCGACGATGAACAGATCATTCCCCTGCTCTGGAACGATAGCACGAAGTAATGTGAATGCCTGGCTACCGATATCCTGAGCCTCATCGACCACAATTGAACTGTAAGGGAGAGAAATTTTCTGCTCCTTGAGGATTTTAATAGCATCCATCATTGCGTCATTCATTTCGCGAATGCGCTTACGGTTCATTTGATTTCGAAACTCTTCAAATACAGGCCAGATTTTTGCTCTTTGAACTCGGCTTAATGCAGTACCGCGACCTACACGACTTACACGGAAGTATTCTGCTTTCGTTTTTACGTCATGACCTTGAATTATATGACGCCACTCTTCTTCATAAAATGACTCTGGCAAACCCAGCTCTACGGGAATCTGGTCACTCGCAATCTTCCAACACAGCTCACGATCCTTGTGGTTGTCATAAACCACCGTGTAATCATAGTTAAAGCGTTTGAGGAAACGTTTAATCCAACCATCAATATTTGCGACTTCAATTCGTTCCATTTGTTCTTCTGAAGCGATCTTCTTTAGATTTGCTTTAATATCAGCTGCAAGGTTGCGCGTGAAAGTAGTAAACAAGATTTTACCACTTGGGGTTGATTCGAGTTTTTCTGCCAACCAGACAGCCCTGTGCATAGCAACGACAGTTTTACCAGTACCTGCCCCTCCAAGTACACGTATTGGACCTTTAGCCTCTCGCGTGACTAATTTCCGTTGACTAGGGTGCAGGAAAACACGCCATTTTTCTAATGGCGCATTCATCATTTTCTGTAGCTCAAGGTCATCAGTAACAATACGGAAATTACGCTGAGATGAAGTTCTCTCCAAGGCGGCGGCAAAGTCATTGGTGTCTACAACTTCGTCCTCTTTAACCTCATTGTACGACGCCAATAGCTCATCGTAGTCCTCTCCAGCGGCTAGCAGATATAACGGTTCATACGCTTCGGGTGGTATGCGAGGCTCTAGTTTTTCAAGTTCAGCTTCTGATGTGACAGCAAGTACAGATTCAACAAAGCTTTCCGGTACACCTAACGCCATGATTTGTTTAGCGTTGTACACTTCAAACAGCGCCTTTCTAACCTCTGTCACGATAGCTTTCTGAACTGAAACTTCCTCGACGTGCTCTACATTAATAACCTGTATCGCACCTGTGGAGGGGTGAATCTGGCAATCATGCCTTCTGGCCCAATCATATGCATCATCATGATGCGCAACCCACATTAACATATACAAGTTGCCAGTTTCAGGTTTTAGAACAATACCTCTGTAAGTCTGATCAATTCGAACTGAATGGACATTCGCAGTTTTGGCGTCTCGGACTTTCTCATAGTTGATGCCAGAGCTCATTGGGTCTTGACGAAATTTACTAATAAACTCTTGAACTTTCTTTTGTTGCTTCTTGGGGATTTTGGCAAAAGCCGCTAAAAAATCACCGGCGATAGCCACTTTAGGCATTTCCATTACACTCATTCTCTACTTCCCCATTAAGTCTATTAAATTATTTATTGTCATTTCGTCTAGCTCACCAACTACAGTCTCCCAGCCTTGGCTTATAAACTCTGACTCAAAGCTATCCAACTCTGAAAGAATCAACGCCACTTTTCTATCCAGCCATGCAAATTCGGCTTCTGCGATGATCTCACCCATTGCATTTTTAATTTCCAAGCCTACTTCTGGAGCTGCTAAACCTTTAGATATCATTAACTCAACGAGTGTGTTCTCTACAAGCTCTAACTCAATAATTTCCTGCCAACCGTCAGAAATAGCATCCTCATCCCTCGTATTTTCTTTAAGTTTTGGCTTGGTTTTAACTACAGGTTCGTCAAGCAATGCTTTTCGCGAAGTGAAAGAGAAGTCAGACATAAACTGGCCAATATTCACTAACTTCCAATATCCGGCAAGCGCCTGCTCATAGCCGTCTTCATCGATGTAGCGATCATCGAAGCATAGGTGAAGCCTAGTAACTGACTCAGCATACTCCGCTGGTTCTAACCCTTTCACTTGCTGCTTCACTACAGAGATATAACACTGTGCTGGCATCACTGTTGCGACTTCAATCAGCCTTTGAGATGTGCTTGTTGCATCAAGTAAACCACCAAAAAAGAAAGGAGCATCCAAACACAGATCTTGCTGACGATATGTGTCACAGTTCTCTTTCATTTCATAAATGAACTTGTTTCTGGTAGCAGGATCTTTCGAACCTTTTATCGATAACCAGTAAAAGCTGTTCGCGAATGCGGCCTGCTTGAACAAAGTACCCATTTCTAATGGTTGGTGTATCCATTGTTTAAACAATAAAAAGTTGTTCTTACCATCATAAACATTACGTAACGTTTCGTAGTTTCGTTGATTGAACAGCGGATAGTGAGGCTCTTTTTGCTTAACTTCCATGCGATTCAGACCGAATACTTCCTTTAAGTGTTTCGAATCTGGGTTAACCAAATCATGCCAAGTAAGTGTCCAAACCTGATACTTCCCACTACTGATTACAGCAGTCCGTTTAAGTACGTCGTCATGCACACTATTTTGGTGGTGTTCGAAACCATCAAGATAAATCGCGGCAGGCTTTGCATTTAAGCTTTCTGATGCAGGATAAAGAACAAAATCAGGTCTTGTATCTACTGCAACTCCGTCTTTACTACTAAGGTGAACTTGCGGAACAAGATGCCAGCTCACTGTTTTGTTGAGTTTCGACAGTAACGACCAACCTGCCTTACCGTGAACGAAGTCTTTAGAAATAATGAACTCTGACGTCGATTGTTGCAGTGTATCGATAAACAGGCGTTCAAGCTCTGACTCCAACATTACATTAATCGAAATATCAGACAGCGATTTGATCGGTTTAAGTTCATTCTCATGATCCAAGATTGTAGTGAGCAGCTTTCTTGCATGATCACGAGAAATCGCCCTCATCTTTCCTCGATCACGATAGGCATAGACACACTTGTAACAGCCATCTTTCTCTTCAAAGTTACATTCACATTGATTGATGTGATCAAGTGCTTTCCTCAACAACTTCAGAAGGTTGCCTTCATCTTGCATCAGCTCTTTCAACGCACCTGTACCGCCCGGAACAGAATCATAGATCACCAAATAGTGACGATAGCTTTCGCCAGCATCTTCAGGTTCACGATAAATCGTACCTTTAATGTGATCTACACTACCCTTAAAGTATTCCTTCATGCCTAGCTGAAGCGCAGCACTTAACGATGCTTCAGTCACTTGGCCCATGCCATAATTACTCACAGGCAAGAGAATGCGAATGGCCTCTGACTCTAGTTGACGATAGAGATACAAGAAGTCTTCAAACTTTGTCTCTTTGGTACTACCTCTGTATTTACAACTAATGTCGTGCTTTTCTTCTGTGGTATATGGTTTTTGCACAAAACCACAATCCGAGCACACCTTAAATCCGGTTTTTTTCTTAATGTCACCCGCTACATAAAACTCTGTTGCGTCTTCCGCTACCGAACCAAAGTTAATATCCCTAAGAGATACTTTACTCAAATATTCAAATCCAAATGGTACTTCATCGTTGTCTACTTCATATGCGTATTGAACATCTTCAGGCTTATAGGAGACAAGCAGTTGACGCTGGAAGAACGATGGTGTGCGGCTGTCCGCATCATCGGTAATCCTTGCTTCTCGCGCATTGGAACGAGCATAAACCTGACGAAGCTTAAGCAACCTCATTTTTTGTTCTGCATCGCTCCAGCCTGGGTGACCACATTTAGGACAAGTTGAAAACTGATCAGCTTCTAGCAATTCACTGTGATTACAATGGCTACAAACACGCCAAGTTTCAGGCTCTGACACCTTCATATCAATTTGTTCGATCTCTACCTTATGTCCACCAGCATAGAAATGGTTTGTTGGTGCGAGCTCAGAGATCGCCGCAGCAGCTGGCCGCTCGTACTCAAAGGTTTTCGTAAGATACTGACTTTGACCGTCTTGTTGTTCTACATTTTCTTTCTTACGCCAAAGAACTGAGCGAAGAGTAATGCCAGCTTCGGGAAACGAATAATTGGGCAGTAAACCCTCATCCGTCATAAAATTGAGGGCATCTTTACCGTTGATTTCACGAATCAGAGCAAGTAACGCATTCCTCTCATTCTCAAGTTCATTTAAATCATCCTGATAGTTCTTATCTTTTACCGGTGATTCTTTTAGCTTATTGATGCTTCTTTTGAGCTTCTCAGCACGGCCTTGCAAAGACTTACGATCCTTTACCAGCATTTCCAAGCTTTGCTGGATTTTTGCTGCTAACCCATATTGTTCGTCGCTACCTATAATAAATTCGCGCAACTTGGCCATCGAGTGCTCGGATATGCTGTTAAAAACCAATACAAACTCATTAAACAGGTTATCTTTATTGGATTCGACGTAATTAATGAAGTTAAAAGGATAACGCTCAGTCTGGTTTCCCTCACTGGCATCAAGCATTTGTTTTACGCGCTTCGATATTTGATCGCTACCAATCCCTGTCTGTATCCAACAGTCCATACAAAACGCAGTGAGTTGCCTTTCTAAAATAGCGGAAGCGTCAAGGAAAACCCCCGGTGCTGAAACGCTACCCGACATCATATCTAATGGATCTTGGTAGAAATAGAGGTCATGTGGGTTACCCTCTGCTACCGTCATATTGAAAGCGTTGCCGTCTTTACGGCCAGCACGCCCGATACGCTGAAGATAGTTCGACTGCGCAGGAGGAACTGAACAAAGTAGTACTGATGAAAGATCACCAATATCAATCCCCATTTCCAAAGTCGGTGTTGCCGATAGCAAGTTCACCGACCAATTGGCCTCTCCTTTTATAAATGACTTCTCGGTATGTTCCCTAACGCTTCTCTCCAGAAGACCCGTATGTTCCTGTGCATTAACTCGATAAGCTTGGGAGTAAGACCACTCCTTGTCTTGCAAACGTTGTTCAACGACATAACGTCCTCTACAGTTTTCGTTGTGACAAGGCTGATTACGCCATACATTGACCGCCTCTTGTGCCACCGATACTGAGCTGGTGCAGCAATCGCAGCCAAGATTCGTAACTTGGTTAGTAATGAGGAGAGCACTGGGCTGAATACCCCATACCGATTGCCCCTTTGACTCAAATTCTTGAGTGACCCCCACTCTTCGCAGCGTCTTCATTAACAACGTGTATATGGTCACAGCGTGGCTACTAATCATGACATTACTGCCATTGTCGAAACAGCGTTCAACCCAGTTCTGATACCAGCTTTTTCTCGATTTTGAACCTATAAGTTCGTCGAAACGCTTATTTTTACCAAACGTCAAAAACGCCGGAGTGCGTGTTTTATTACTCCAGTTGGGCATGTACTTAGAAGTGTCTTTATCGATTTTAGTCAGGTAGTACGTTTCACCACCTTCTCGAATATAATGGCCCAGAGCTTCATGTGTAACTGCACCTTTGTGACGCATGCGATGCAATACGCCAAATGCGAAATGAATTACATCTGTATCCGTGACACCATGGAAATCCTCACCGAGCTCCTCGTGCAACTTGGTATGCAACTTAGATAGCTCGCTCATGAGATCACCAGAGCAGATATCAATGGTTGCCTCAGAGGTTTTTTCTAATGTTCGACCAATACTGGCACGCATCCCAAACTCCGCAAACACCTCCCAGCTGAGTCGCTTTCTGACCCAATCCGGTAGCTTGCTATTTGGTTTTAGCTTACCGTCATCACCCGCCTCTAACATGTCACGATATTCACCTAACCATTCCATGTTAGGAGCGATGAAATTAGCAACAAATGACTCCAAAGAACCGGACTGCATCTCAGCATTTTTAATTACTAGATCTGCATACTCGCCAAGACTAAAGCCTTGGGCGTTTTGCGCCACGCTACCTAGATGGCTTCGCACCATAAGGGGCCAAGTTCTCGCTGCAAAGAATCCAGCACGATGAGCTGCATCTTGAACGGAATCTGAAAAAGTAATCAGTTTCTTGTTTTCGTTGTAACGACTACCGTATATTTGATTGATTGCGACACTCGATAAGGTTGCAGACTGTGCCCCGATGATCGATAGCCCATTTTTACTGTTGCAATAAGGGCAACTACTATCGAAATGGGGACCTTTCTTCTCACTTGTTTTAATGAGATCAGGAATAAACACGCGAATCGGCTTCTCATAGCCACACTGATTGCACTCATCTTTATCGCTGTCTTTATTTGTTGCTAAGCAGCGAGAACAAATACGTCGGATTATCCCTTTCGCAGGTGGATCTTGTTCCTCCTCCAATGGAATCGCAATGCGTACACTTTGATGACGGGCGAAAAAAAGGCGATAAAATACGTCTAGTTCAGTTTCTAATTGCTCACTGTACCCATGTACGTATGCTCCCCAGCCTGTCACATGACAATCACGACAGTTCACAACAGGGAGGTATTTTTCAGAGTGTTCTCCTGAAATATCATCACCAAAACTGAGTTTTGGCACAGCATCAACACTAGCGACCAAACGTCTCAACTCACGTAGCCAAAGTTGGTTTCTTACCTGAAGAAATGGCAATACTGGTCTTGGCTTCCCTCGATCTAAACGTTTCTGTGTCTGTTCTTCATCTTCAATGATTTCTCGACGTGCAATAGAGACAAGCGATACAAAGCTTTGCACCACTCGCTCTGCTTGTTGCTCAGAAATAGAGAATGCAGGGCTTATTTCGGCAACCAAAGACGATAGAGGTTTAATTTTCCCATCAAGCATTTGTAATAAAGAATGGAAAAAGCGATGAGACATTAATCTCTTACCAAGTTCAATACGACACAAGCGCCCATCATCAGACTCGATGTCATCGGGTAGCGAGTATTCAAACTCGGTAAACCAGCATCTTATTTGTTGGTTTAGAAAGCTAACTTCTGACTCAAAGCCACTCGGGTTCAGAGGCTCAACTTCATCAAACGGAGGATAAGAATATTCAGAGATATCCGCTTTGGACAGGTACTCTTCATACAAGTATCTATCTTCTTTAACAACAGATTCCTCAATGAATTCAGCATCAAAGATGTTCTCGGCGTAATTCAAAAGAGGATCAAGTTCGTCACCGACCGTCGCTGAGGTACCAATACATGCAAACTTGTCAGATTCAACTTGCAGGTGATACTTCAAACGGCGTATCAAACACGCGAGATCTGACCCTTGAGCACCATCAAAAGTATGCAGTTCATCTACAACCAAATAGCGCAGCATACCAGGCTGATTATACAACCATAGAGCTTGGTCCTCAGGGCGCATCATTAAATAGTCGAGCATTTTGTAGTTGGTGAGTAAGATATCTGGTGGGTTATTGCGTAGATGATGCTTGCACGTTATCACTTGCTCAGCGCTCATCGCAGTATTAGCGCCCTCTTTTTCTTGTCCTCCCACGAATAGTCCAACTGTCACCTTGCCTTTTAAGCCTTCGTTGGTATAGATGGTTTCAGCAAAACGCTTAGCTTGATCTGTGGCCAAGGCATTCATAGGATAGATGACTATAGCCTTAACACCAGGCATGGGTTCACCAGCACAATGGTTAAGTAGCGGGTATAGAAAACACTCTGTTTTGCCCGAGCCAGTTCCAGTCGCGATCAAGGTAGATTCTGGCTGCGGTTTACCTAAACGCTGATATGCAATGGACTGATGCGTATAAGGAGGAAAAGGTAACTCAAAGTGCTCAAAAAACTGTTGAGACAGGTTACTTTGTCGAAATGGCAGTTGCACCGACAGATAAGGTCCTTTGATAAGGTTTTTTGTATCAGACAGAAATACATCTATCATCGAATGGTTCTTATCTTCAAACCTCGGGCTATTCATGTTGAATGCCGCCTTAACGTATTTTTTAAGGCTATTTACAACTTGATCACTCAATACTGACGGTAACATCGCAGAATTCCATACTTTTCTAATGTGTACTATTTTATGCAATCAGTGACGCAAGTTACACTCTAAAATCAAACTCTTGTTGAAAAATCAGATCATTAGGATGTTTTTTAGTCATACAGGATGCTTTAAAAGCATTTTTCGGCACCGTACGTTTACTGCGGCAGTATTTACAATGGCTCTGAATGCCCGTTGGATTGCAGCTATTGATGCGGGCCGTCGAACAACCAAACATCTCAGGTGCGGGATAGAAAACATGATATCCCGCGTCTTCTGAACAGCGTGGACACGACTTCATTAAGGACTCAGTTTCGTTGTCAAACTGGTATAGGCTTTGGTTTAGTGGCTTATCGCAAAATTGGCACATGATATTTACCTCACTTTAGTTATCTATACAGACTATTGCGAGACCTATGCCAATCACTAAGATACTGAAAATAAATGAATTTTACCATAAACAGCTTAGCTAAACGTAATAATAATTACCAAATGTAATAAGTATTACCCAAACACCGAGAGCAATAATATGTGCTCGGCGTTTGAGAAATTACTAGGGCTAAAGATATTTAAGCATCCAACCAACTTAGATCTTCTAGCACCTCTTCAACAGTTTTGAACTCCCAACCTTGAAACCAAGGTTTGTCATCCCCTGTATAGACCCCTTTTTTGTGCTTCGGCCAAGCTAGTTCGAGTTCACATATGACTTCATGATAGGGATCTTGTAGTTCAAATCCCACATCTGGCATACCAACTCCAACCTCAGCACATTTGAAGTACAAATCTTTATGCTTTTGACAGTAGAAAAAGTCTTCATCAATCATTTCTTCCCCATCATCGCACTCTGCAGAACGTTGTCTGCCTTCACTCGATGAATTTTCAAAAACAACAACTTGTTCCGCTATGTGCTTCCAATTTGAGTCAAAACAATAAGCGTCTATTTTTTCTGCTGGGTTTATTAGTTGATAAAGTTTAGGTTCATTGACCACGTTTTCTACCACTATTAACCAATAGTTATCAGCGTAGTCTCGGCACTTCTCCATTTGAGTGTTTGAAAGTGCAAAACCCATCAGGCTCCAGGTTCCGAGCATACCTTTTACTTCAACAAAATAAGTCTCACCTGTTTTAGTATCTGTTGCTCGAATATCAAAGCCTGGATTATTGCCACCTAAATGCTCAACATCAAAACCCTCTCTCTGTAGCCATTTCACTACAATAACTTCGGCTTTGTCGCCTACTTTCTTGGCACGCGCCTTTTTGTCCTTATCACTTACTGATTGATGCTCATTTTTCTCCACATAGCTGACCATACGGTAGCTTGGTGACCGAGAAGACGTGCCATTTACCTCGTTATCATTTTGCCAACCCTCGCCGGACGATGCTCTTCGGCCATTAGAGTGCTTTCTTCCAGCTGTTGAACCTTGTGAGCTTTCTTCCCGATTGGGCTTCTCTGATGTGTTAGAACCCGCTCCTCTTGAACCTTCGTCAGTACCTTGAGAGTCAAATCGATTCGAACCGTCATTACTAAAAGCGCCACCACCCATAGAGGTACGCGAACCACCGTTGGGTTCCCCCTTATTTTCAGAGTCTTCGTTAGGATCTTCAGCGGAAAACTCATTGAAATCCGAATTCTCCCTTTCTTTACGAGTCCTTGTTTGATCATCAGAGCTATTGTCGCTGGAATTAGTATAATCGACCGTATCCTCGACTTCGGTCTCGTTGTCTTTCGCCTTAGATGGATCGTCATCTTCCGTTTGACGTCTAAGTGATTTGATTATCTGAACTTCTTTTTTAGTTAAAACATTCTCCCAATGCTTCTTCTCAATTCGTTTATCAAACCGCCTACGACTGGTCACATTTAACAGAGGCCGAATGTGGTCTTGTTCCTCAATGAATGCTTTTGTCACAATCAACTTGCTAATCTCTTCGGCTAAATCATCCACGAGATCTTCGGTATCTTTACCTGCGACGTTGTAAAGCAATACCGCTTGCTCATCATCGAATAGAACTTCTACGGAGTCATAAGCAACACGATCGATCAGCTCATAGGAAACCGAAATATCTTCTGAAATACAGTATTCGTTGACTGTTAGCAGATCAAAAATCTCTGGTTTGTTGTACCAATCTTCCACTACCGAGCCAGACTTGGATAAATACTGTTTATAATAGTAAGCAAGCAACAGTCGGCTATGGCTAGTCAAAATAGGCTGAGGGGGCGAAGTTAACTCTGCTGTGTCTAAGTCAACTTCTCGATACACTTCTTCACTTACGCCCTTAAGGCGCAGTGCACTATACAAAAGATCAAAATCAGCGTGTGTTTTGCCTCGAGTCCGCCAAAAGAACTCAACCCTGCCTTCAAAGAGCTTGGCAACTCTCCTGTCATCACTAATGTATGTAGTGAGTCTGCTTTCCCATCGATAGTTCTGTGTAAAACAGCGAGCTTGACTAACAAACTCTTCAAACCACGGTTCAAGATTATTAATACCTGTTACTTTTATATAAGAAATCAGACGTTCATAGATAGCAGCCAACTTGTTTCGAACATTTCTGCTTTTATCTTTATCAATAACTGGCAAGGTTTGAAGATGAAGCCACGCATCTGCAAAACTCCGAGGCTTAGGGTGCTGAGAGACTTTTACGGTGTTCAACCAAAACTGCGTTTTGTAGTCTGGATAGACATCTGACAGCCAATGAAACAGCTGTCCTAGCACCTCTTTTTGCGATTTCCAAATCGCCTTTCCTGACTTACACCAATTCCGCTCTCCTGAAGGGCAGTAAATCAATGCTTCTTTTGCAAACAAATTTTCAAGGTCGGAGCCCGTGTCGGCAAGTCGGTCATAAAGCTTCATCACATCGTCAACATTGGCCTCATCATTATGGGCTGACCAGCTTCTCAACACTTTTAACACAGTTTTAGAGTTCACTTCAGAGGCCACTCCTAGCTTCTCGGCTAAGGGTTGGCTCAAGGTAAAGTCATCATCTAAAAAGTTGACAGCATTCCCATACAGCTCACGGCTCCCTTGAGTGGCGATGAAAGTTTCGTCCGGCCTTTTTAATCCATTTTGTGTCGGCAGCCATTTACTATCTTTGAGCCATTGATAAAGCTCACCATCTGCTCTCTGCGCGTAGCTGGTTCGATAGAAATACCTAATTAAAATGGGGCTCAACAATTTGTTTTCTAATGCAACTAACCATTGAACAAAAGCCTTCCCTAACGCTTTACTTGAAAAGGCATCTGGAGATAAGCAAACTGCAGGTAGTTTGTAGCAATCGGCCCTAATCACACCCGTAGAGTCTAATCCATCAATCTTATTTCTTAAGTAAGTTTCATAGTTGTCACTGAAGATACCTTCAGGTAGTTGTGTACGACCATAGCGGGAGGATTTCGTTACCGTAAAAGTCTTTGGGAGCGGAGTCGCAGATACTCCAACAGCGCCATAAAAATCACCCTTGTTTACTTTTTCGAACTTATCGAACAGTTCCAAATAGTCATTTGATAACACTAAAAAGTGCTCTTGCTCCTCTGAGTTAAAAAGAGTTTGCCAGACAAAAGAGCTTTCATCCCCCTCAGGCGTGACTAACTGCTTTTCTTCTTTTAACTCGAAGCTTCCTGCTCGGTTTTTGAAAGGTAAATTTTTATCAAGAGTTCTCTTGGTATGGTCATTGAGGCTAAACCAATGCTGAACAACAAAATAGTTCAAGTTCCAAAGAGATTCATGTTCTATTTCCTGCCAGTGATCCTCACAAAATGGCAACGCTACTTTTGCCAAGTACTCACTCTGGCTTAAAACTTCAATGTCGAAGTACTCTTTGACGAATGCCAACGTACCTGGTTGTTCTTGTAGTAACTTTTGGAAAGATGTCGAAATTAAACCGTGATTAGTCTTATGAGATGGTGTTGATAACACTGGATACTCGATATGAGTATTCGATGACAAAAATAGCGCTTGGTTATGGCTGGAAAACACTCCGTTTTCGGTAAGAAATAATGGTGCCTGATGCAAAAGCTCTAGCCCATTGTCATCGGTCTTGTAATGAAATTCGTCATCTTGACGTGATAACCAGTGGAGCATGGAAACAAACCAAGCTTCAGGCAGGGCGGTTAATTCAACTTGAGCCGCGTTTAGATAGCTTAATATCTCTTCTGCATCGAGTTGAAGCTCATGAAATTGTCTCAACAACCGCTCATAAGGTCTTACGGATTGAGACAAAACCCTAGCCGGTAGTATGTCTTCGTTACTATTTAATCGTGACAGTAAGTCAGTCACTTCTTCATCAGCAAAGCAGATATCATTTGGTAAGTTTCTCATCCCTGTAAGTGAAGGAATGAAAGAAGTTTGTTCAAGGGACTCAAGAATTTTTTTGAAAATCGGCCGCAAAAATTCTTCGGTGCAGTTGTCAAGATGTGGAATTTGAGAAAAGTAATCAGCTGTCTTACTTTCTACCAATAATCTGGATAGTGATTCTGAGGCAAAATCAGCCACCTCATCACGCATCCAATGGTTCCATAGCTTGTCCACTAACACGGATTCACGACTGGCAGGCAATAGAAAATCTGCGTTTACGAGAAATGGTAACCCTGTATGTAGCTCTGTTGGCAAATAGGCGTAAAGCTTATGATTTGGCCTCTCCTCTGGCTTAAGATCTTTTCTAAACGCAATACAAAGATCGCGCCTAACAACACCGTCACGCTTCTCTTCAGTTAGAGTAGAAGGAACATCAATCGACTTCTTGACTACCAAATAGTCGGTTGATTCGATAGCCTCCCCCTGCTGGTTTATCAAGGTTGTAACTGCACCATCTAACTGCTTCGAGTAACGACGTAGCTTGCCATCGACTCTTACCGTTAACTCATCAAGCTTATTGAGAAAAAGTAGTATCGACGCATCAAGATTGTTCAGTTCATGCTTGATCTTTTTCTGGATATCGCGCTCTTTATCTGCCCTTAGTGGCAATAGGATACAAGTGTTGTAATCCTGCAGTTTCTTTTGCACCAAGGCAGGAACGCCATCAACCCAATATGGGATGATGTAACCAAGTCCTGCGACATCATCTTTATCTTTAAACAGAAAGTGATAGCCATTAGAAAAGATATGGGGGCTTGGAGATACACTAAAGACCGACTTAAAGCCGATGCCCTTTTCACCAATATAACCCGCATCTTTGTTGCCTGCCTTAGTTGATTTACCAATGGAAGAAACGGCCTTGATGTTTTTGATATTGAAGCCAAGCTCATTGTTAAAGATAGCGAGACAACCGTTCGAACCATCAGTCCCAGTTGGATCATACTCCAACAGTTCAAAATGGAGTTTTGGTGCTACTCCCTCCTCGTAATGGTTGTCTTCGGCGTTTTGGATGAGCTCAAAAACAAAATGAACGTCTTTAGAGTAGAGCTGTTCGGAAATGATATTGACACTGTTATGCAGATCAGACTTCGCATCTTCTTGAAGCATGCTTTCGCCAGTCATCTCATTAAGCTGATATTTGTCTTTTCTAAACTGTTGCAACTCTGCTTTTTGCAAACTCATTAACACTTCTTCCTTAAAATGATTTCCACCACCGCATAAAGAATGAGCCCATCTATGGGCTCAAACTCATCGTGGGATACACAATATCTACTTTACCAACGTTTTTTCAGCAAACCGGCGCTCAAACTCTGCCCATACCATCTCGCAGTCCTGCTCTCGGTCGCATTTATCGAATGGTGCCACATACTCGATAGTGCGCTCGACTGGGCCACCTGGCTGAGTGTCATCCATATAGGTTTTATAAACCTTACCTGATTTCAGTTCTCGGATATCTTCCCAACCTAGCTGAAGGTTAGCGCCAGTCAACGGCTCGAGTTTTGAGCCTATACCTTGAAAACGGTCTGAATAGACCCCTTCTTTGATAGCTGTGGAAAAAGCATTCTTCTTGTTGAACTTACGATCTAGGCCAACACCAATTAAACCTTTGGACGAAGTAAACACGATGCGGCCGGTTTGGTCGTACCACGTATCCGCCTCGTACTGGCGCATTACTGGGAACTGAACACGGTAGATGGTTTTCAGCTCTTCTAAGGTCATACCCAGAGCCATTGCAACCAGCACGTCAATTTCGACCAACGCCTGACGACGAGCGTAATCTGTACGTAGCGCACAATCTCGATGCCATTCAGGGGTTAAGTTTTGGAAGAAACTATTAGGTAGGCGGGTGTCCTGTTTTGCCCACCGTTCCTTTGTAAAATTCTGCAATGAAAATACTTCATACCATAAATCCTTATAATCAAGAGTGAGAGCATTTAAACTCAGTGCGCGAGAGTAAAGCGCTGGCTTATAAATATCATCATTAAGAACCGGAAGCTGATTAATTAAAGAAATATTAGCGTGTCCTGAACCTGTACTTTTCACACGAAAGTCAACGGGTATTGATACTGTATTACAGTAAAAACTCATTAAATCATCAACTTCCTTAAATATAGTCGTTAAACATGTATGTATATGCCCAACTCCTTTCGGAATAATAGCTGAAATCATTGTTCGCTCAGAAGATGGTCCAATCATTTCACGATTCACAAAACGATAGTAATCCGTCACTGGACGCGGTTCCGGCTTACTTACAGGATCTGAACCCTCAGACTTCCATTTAGCCAAATCCTTTTCATCAACCCATGGAACCCTTGGCGTACGCTTCAGATACTCTTGCTCATCACATGCTGGGGCGTAGTTTGTACGCGGGAGATATTGATCACTAATGGTTGTTAGATCAATACCATCATAGTCACTACTCAAGTTACACTCTGCTCTAGGGGTTTTATAGAACGGAGTACCTACAAAGAAATGAGGACCAGACACCACCCACTGGTTAGATTTGTCTACAAAAGTAGTCAAACGATCTATCGTCCCATCCTTCTGAGCATTCGTTTCATGCCACATTTCTAAAGAAAGATAGTCATTAGACAAGTCAGACAACTTCATTGATTGGGAAGCGAACTTTTCAAGAACAGATAACAATTGCGAAGAATGCAATGCAGGTAGACGAGCTGACAAATAATGAGTACCTGTTTGGTCATAAAGCGAAGCAAACAACCTCAACTCATTTTCACCAACAGCGAGAATCCTAGATGAGTGAGCTTTTACGCTCCAATTGACACCTACTTTACCATCAATAGTTTCGATGTCTTTTAATCCAGGAACAGGCTCGTCACCCACATATTGATAACAAGTATCGATTGTGCTCGGGGTAAATAAATTTGCAATATGCTCAAAATGAACTTCATCTCGATGCGGACCATAAACGTTTATCGAGTACATCGTCGCATGATGTACTTCAGCAAATAGACTCATCTCATTATGAAACTGAAAATGCGCTTTAAGTCTTGGATAAATTAGTGATCTTAATTTACCCCCCTTAGGATCATCATACGTCCCCTCTGGATGCAAGAAGCCACTTACTCCGGTTTTATTACCGATACGCCATGCTTGTGGCAAGAAACATTTATATAGGTTAGTTTGAATCCCCTTTAACTCTGGATAATTTACCAATCCGTTCAGGAAGTTCTGAGTCGCAGAGGCTTCTTCAAACTCTCCATAATAGTTTTGCTCAAGCATTGGCAGTCTTTCAAAAGTCTCTGCTCTTAACGTGTTTAGCTTTGATGCGGAGAACTTACGCAGCACAAACTGAGGCTCGTAATCCCCCATCACGCCACCTTCTTGCCACTCAACTTTCAGCCATGGTGGGTTACCAAGGATCAAGTCAAAACCACCATTGTCTGCAAACAGATCTGCAAACTCGAGCTCCCAATGGAAAAACTTATAGCGTGTTGCCAGCGTATCGACTTTGCGTAAGCGAGGAAATACATTATATAGGAACGCCTTATCCACCACACCTTTACTGTCAGTTGTGAACAGGTCTTGCGTATTCTGGCTACCTTGTTCAAACATGGCCATTTGACCTGAGCTTTCTATGGTAACTGACTCTGTCTCAACATAGCCTTCAAGGACTTGTTCCAACTCACCAAAGTACTCAGCTCGACTTGGCAGGTCGTTGGCACCATCAATAGGCCAGAACCAAAGCGCACACCAGTAGTCCATCACCATTTTTAGACGTGGATAGACTGAGGCACTCGATTGTTGAGACTGAGATAGCAACCTATCTTTATCGCTGGTCGAGCTTTTTTGCGCAGAGTTGCTGGAATCTGGCCAAACTTTTAGCGCATCAGTAGTAATACCACGTTCTTTTCGACGTTGTTCTGTGTGCTGCTGCCATAAGTCATCAATTTTCGCTGAAATGCGCTTTAGCTGCGCGACTTCATCGAGTGTTAATGACTTCACAAAGCCTTTGCGCCATTCATTAATGGTTTTGATTTCGAACTCTTTCAACGCTTTGACGACTTTATCGTTGTAGTTCGCCATGCCATTGTCTGGCAGAAGGTAGTGATATATCTCTTGTTCATTACGTTGCTCACTATGAGCGAGGCGTTTAGGTTCACTATTAAGCCAACTTGGGTCTTTAGCTTTTTTGTAGCTTAGGTCACCCACCGAGAACACTTGACGACGCGCACCAATCAATGAGTTACCGTTATACAGCTGATATCCAAACCAAGGTACAAACGCCTCATCACTGATGGCGTTCAGCCAAAGTGACACCTCTGCCAGCTCGACCGCAACTGGGTTTAAGTCGACACCGTAAACGTTGTTGTCAGCAATAAACATTTTCACTCGTTGCAGTTCACGAGTGTAGTTTTCTTGAGGGATCCGAACGTCTTCCGCAAGTTGTTTAAGTTCTAGATATTTTTCTGCCAGTTGGTTGATCGCTTCGTTCAAGAACGCCGCACTACCCATTGCAGGCTCACATACCTTTAGCGACAAGATTTTATCGGCCTTGGCGTGCAAGCCCTCAATCGGCTCTATCTGTTCTTTGTACAGCTCTTTGAGCGCATATTTCACTAACGATTGAGTGAGTACTTCGGGAGTATAGTAAGAGGCCGATTTCTCGCGATCTCGCCCTGCCATACGGTAGATAAAACTGCCACGGGGGTGACATTTAAGCGTTCCATCTTTGTTGAAGACTTTTTCATCTTCTGTGTATTCTTCCAACTGCGCAGCTGAGACGAAATAGCCTGTCTCAAGTTCATTGACTTCTTCTTTGGCCTTTTTGACTTCATAAAGGTCAGTTTTCGCAAAGAAACCTCGATACGAAAGTAGTGCCTCATAAACTGCGCCTAATTGGTTAATACCCAATTGTGCGTAAGAAATTCGACCACGGCGTTTACCCTTGCCTTTTCCTTTGGCATTACTTGGGCGACTCAAGGACATGAGTTCAATGACACGCTGCAGTGTCTCGTTACGGAACACGACCTTACTCAAATTAGGCATTCGTTTGGAGTCAAACAGATGACTCTCTAGTTTGCGAATTGAAAAGCTATGAGTAATAACGTGTTTTGCATCGCTATCAAAGAAGTCGGTATCTTGCTCACCATACTTTTTCGCCTGACGAGCGTCTTTCTTTTGCTTGCCGCTGAACCCTTCCGATACTAGACGGAAAAGCATTTGAAGGCTGTCATGAATGTAACGACCATTACGCGACTCTTCCGTGGTCAAATCAACCATTTCGAGTTCGCGAAGCGCTTCTAAGCTGTAGCCTTTCAAATAGGTTTCTGAGTCCGTAGGTGCGTACTGTAACTCGGGCCGGGCTTCGATATAGAAAAGAAACAACATACGATACATATAGCGCAAACACTCAAGACTGAGTTGATTTGGGTCTATATTGTTTTGGCCATCGTACGTAAAGCCCTTTTCGATGAGCTGCTTCGCGGCCTCGTCACCCAGTAATTCAATGGACTCACGTAGTGCATATTTCAGGTCTTCCGAAACAGCAAACGCATGCTTGTGTGAGTTCTCATCTAAGCTATCGAGGAGGTTCTGACCTTGTTCAGGGCAAATCGAATCTTTATGCAACAGAGCAGCCGTTGCCTTTAATGTCTCTACTTCTTTTCTGCCCAGGATTTCCTCAAAATCAAAGCGCAGGAGTCGGTTTTGCGCCCATTTTGTTCGGTCTAACAACAAGCATTGTCTGTTGCCCAGCAATAGGACCCACCTTGGTGGCTCTTCTGCGCTAAACACTTTCTTGGAAATAAGATCCTGCCACGTTAGCGCATCTTCGTTATTGCCTAGTGAAATTTGCTTACGGTGTTCTTCATTTATTTCAGCGAGCTGACTCGGTAACAGCGGCAACGATAGTGGATCGGCACAATCATCATTAGACAAATCGTGTGCTTCCACTATCCAAAGTAATGGTGACCCATTGGTATCTTGATACGCCGACAGTACTGGCAACTCCCCGCCCTCAATTAATACTTGAGTCGGTTTTAGTGCATAGCCTAAGGCTTCAAGAATCGGTGTCCAACGACTACGCTGGTTGCTTAGCCGCTTCTGCTCTGCCTTGATCTCTTTGTGCTTGTTTAGTTCGCGGAAGTACTCTGTTGAATAACTATTTAACGCCACATGTGGCGCACGATAGCCGGTACTAGGGTTTCCACCCTTGTCACGCTCTTGGCGCTCCGCTTCTCTAGCTTGCGTTTCTTTTTGCTGCCATACATCCAATACACCACGGATATCGGTGACGAAAATCTCACTTAGATAATGGTGTGAGTAGAAGTCATTTTCGTTGTAAATACCTACAAGTGCCATTTTAATAACCCTCTGTGCCGGTTAGAACTGCCACTACCTGGACGTATGGCGTTGTTTCCGTTGTCATGGTGTCTTCAATCCAATGTAGATATTCATCAAAGACTTGCTCAATCTCTCTTTCACGCTGTGCTTTGCGATCCTGAACAACTTTCTGAGCTTGTTTGCTATCGTCAAGATCCAGTTCAAGTTGACGCAGCTGCTTACCCTTCAATGCTTCAAGTTTCTCTATTTGATCACTCAACTTCTGGTTAAGTTGCTGGTCAACGTCATCGCGCATTGCCTTAAATTGCGGAAGCGCATAGTCAATAGCTTTAGGCAGCAACTGAGCCTGGCGTTCACTATTACGCTCGCCCCCTGGGTTAGCCAATGAGCTAACGTGGAACGGGTACTTTTCTACAAAGCGTTCGAACGTTTCAATACCGCAAAGCTCACCCTCTTCAAAACTGACCACCAGCCATGGGTTAACCATTGGATGAGACTTACGATTTGGGAACAAGCCGGACAAAATAAAGTGGTCTTCATACGATTCGAACATCTGTGTCATACGCAACACTGGGGCCTGATGACGACCAAACACACTCATCATTTTGTCACCGAGCCATTGAGCAACCGGGTTGATCTGCCACAAATATTGGATCGCTGGCCAAGCCGTTTGCTCGCTTCGGCAACGAACGATCTCTTGATTGATAATATCGAGTTTATTACTCAACCTAAGCGTATATTTATTCTCTTCACGCGGTTGAATTTCGGGTGGTAAGAATTTGAACCGCTGACGAAGATCGCGGGGCGCAAACAGCTCTAAAACACCATTTTTGTCCACATCAAAGATTAGATTTTTATTGGAATCTGTATGTTTCAGATATTTTAGAGCGTTTTGGCAATAATCAAGGTCATCCTGATACAGACTGATCTCTTCATATTGACCCGTTTCATCCTCAGATACTGGTGAGTCATCAAAAAAGTCGGCAAAAATATCATCGTCATCATCGCTAACATTGCTGTCATAAAAGCTGTCGAGGTAGGCTGCGGAGTCGAACTCTACGTCACTGTTTAACATGACGTTAGCAACTTGATATTCTTCGTCCTCTTGAGAATAGGCTCTGGTAAACTCAGAACTATCACCGATGTTCTTTTGTGCCTGGTCGTCTTTTTCAATCAGAACCTCTAAAACACGCATATCACCACGGATGCGTTGGTTAGCACTCTCTGTAAGCATGTAACGGATTTGTGGTTGATGCTGTTGGCCATAACGGTCAATACGGCCATTACGCTGCTGGAATACCATAAGTGACCATGGCACATCAAAGTGAATCATTTTGTGACTTTGGTGATGAAGGTTGATACCTTCAGAGGCCACATCAGAACACACTAACAGCCGAATCTTCGCGCTTTCTTTTCCGAAGTCTTCAACGACGTCCATGATTTCTGTATCTGACATACCACCATGAAGTTGCTGAATAGCATCTTCTTTCAATCCGAGATCTTGTTTAAGGTTTTGGTAAAGAAAATCCAACGTTTTCAGGCTTTCAGTAAAGATAACCAAGCGATCATCGGCTTTGTTTTTCTTCCACTTCAAGTCTTTGTTAATTGTAGATAGCAATGCTTGGTATTTACTGAAACTGTGTTTATCTATATTCCGTAATGAGCTTGCCAATATTTCTAGTTCTGAAATATCTTCTTGGAGCGCCAAATCGTTCTTGCTTTCCAAACGTTTGATTCGATTTTCAACCGTAGACAAACACGCCATAGGGCTAGAAAACAAGGTCTTTTCCAGTGTCACTTTGAAAAGGCGGCTGCTCTTGCGCTCGCCATCCATACCTTTCAAATGACTTTCAACCAATCGACGGTAAACTTCTTCCTCTTCGATACTTGCTTGCGCGTGAATGCGCTCGATATTTCGGTCAGGAAACTCACCCGCCATTTGATCTTTAACGTCTTTTTTAAAGCGACGAACGATAAGGTTTTTATCTTTGAAATCGTCATAGCTATATTCGCTCGGGTTCGCGATCGCCGTCGCATCGAGCATATTCATCAAGCTCGCGAAACTCTCTGGTTTACCATCGTGTGGTGTTGCAGAGAGCATAACCAAAGTATCGCTACGACGGGACAACAACTTCGCTAGTTTACTACGCTGAGATTGACTTCCGCGCTCCGCAACATTATGAGCTTCATCAATGATGATGATGTCCCAATAGGCACTCTCTAGATAGTGTCGGTATTCCACATCTTGCTTGATTGTATCGATGGATATAATCGACTTATCATAATAGTGGAACGGGTTGTGATTCGTTGGGATACGATTGCGAACCTTCTGCAAGCCAGCGGAATCTAAACGAGTTAGCGGAATCGAAAAACGGCTCCAAAATTCTTTCTGGAATTGAGTCAGCATTGATTTGACAGCAAGCACGAGTATACGTTTACCCTTACCGCGCCTGATGAGCTCAGACACCAAGATACCCGCTTCGAGTGTTTTACCTAAACCTACGGCATCGGCAATAAGAATACGTTGTCTCGGTTGGCTCAATGCCATTTTTACAGGGTCTAATTGAAATGGAAGTGGATCCATTGCGGCTTTATGACCAAGGTGTACATTTTCATCAGTCGGAACACGCTGCCTTAGCATGCTTTCAATGTACAGTTTGGAAGCACTATAGGCTGAAGAGTCATCTTCAACCAATTTAGTGCTTTTGGGATCAAGAATTTCGACATCACCTTCTAGCACGGTTAGAAATCGCCCTTCTTTACCACGAACTAATTCGGATATGCCCTCACAGGTGATCAAGTGACCACCATCCGAGCTGTGATCCACTTTTTGAATTACCCATTCTGCATCGCGAATGACAATTCGCATTCCCGGTGCATAATTAATTTGTTTTTGTGCCATTGCTTTCTCTTTTTAGGCTAGCCATAGACGCTACTGACGTTGTCGTCATATTATGAGATTTTGAACACTGCCTCTATGGCAGAGGCAGTGAAAACGAATCAAACGGTGATTAATGCAGCAGAATGTATTGAATTATCCGTTAACTCCGATCACCAAATAGCTTGAAAGAAAATTTGGCGCCACGAGTTTGTAGTTCATTGCCGCCAACCGCTCAGCTTGGGTCTCGGTGTCGACAAAGAAGTCAAACTTTGCATAGCCATCGATCTTCCAAAAACCCAACCCATAATCGAACAAAATATAGCCAACGGTTCCATCAATAAACTCAATCGAAAGCTCTCTGGCATGACCGATTTCCTTTTTACGAGGGTCACCTGCACGGAGTGTTACGGTTCCTTCCCAGCTAGCACCAAGATATCCTTCGGATAACAAGCTGCTAATCACACCTTTTCGATCGCTATCTTCACACCAATCATTGAACACTAGTTGCTGGTTGCTTGTACCGCTTTCGACGCTGTTTGCTGATACAAACAACTCAGCGTTGTAGCAACCTGTTATCTCGTTGAGTTTGGTGATGATTTCACCCAAGATTCGTACCGTAGATGGACTTTTCAAGAAACGGTCGTTATAGCTGACTTTTTTGATAGCCACACCACTTTTGATTTTGTGCATCAACGGTGGATGATTTTTTTCAATGAAGCCCCAAAATACAGTTCCGAATTCATCAATGTTACTGTCCAGTTGATCTTGAAAGTCGACACGCACATCTGCAGATCCATTCAAAATTTGAAATGATTCAAACTCAACCGATTGTCCAAGGTTTGCCATTGCACACTCTACCTGTCTTGCAGATACAACAATGCCTTGATGTGTGCTTCCCCAGCTCTCGTTGAGTGCTGTATAGGAGGTTTTATCGGTCGCCCAAACCTTGTATTCAGCCCCCTTGTCAAACCAAACAATACGTTTACCTTTATCAGTGTCTAGGTGTTTCTCATCAATGAGTTTTAACTCAATCGGGTTTCCCGGAAGATTCTGGTAGCTAGAGAGTTGAGCTTTAACTGTGTCATCTAAAGCCTTCATGTCTTTTTCCGTGAAGATGAGCTGCACCTTGCCATTAAAGTTCATTGCATAGCGAATAAGATCCTCTGCTAGCGACCATCGGTCAAGTTGCCATGCCTCTGTGTTACCGGAGATAAGAACACCACAGCGCTGTACATTCCCCTTACCCAATTCCAGTCTTACACGATCAACCAAAGGAAGCGTTTCGAACTGACTCTCATCACCTAGATACATGTGTTCATTCGAGAGTTCAAATCGATTGAGCATCAATGGACTTACCCACTTCTGCGCCGCACCATGGTCTAATTTATCAACGAAAAATTGAGTGTCATAGCTAAGGAGGCAATGGTGACAGGCTGCATCACAACCGCAAGAGAGAACATCTTTCGCTAAACCGAAGACTGATTTCCAACTCTCAGCCAATTGAATCGAATAACCTGCACCACCAGCTGTTTTATCAAAAATAAACAGTGAATAGGTAAATTCACCAAACTCATCTTGTGCTTGCTGAACAGACAAACCTAATTCTGAGGTTTCAACACCCAAATGTCTTGCCAATCCCTCACGAAGCGCTACGGCAAGAGACCAAGCTTCTGTCTCGTTTGTTAATGGCGTACCATCAATATCACGGAGCTGAACCTCCATAACATCAGTTTGAGCACTGTAACCCAACTGAAGATCGACCATTACCGAACCATGACACAGCTTGGCTTCTCTACCCTCGCCATCATTAACACTCTTACCACCACGGAGGCGATAATGTGTATTTTCTAACTCTGGCTTAACTAAAGACTTGGCTTTTCTACCTTTAATTGTTTGGGAATCGGCTCTACCACAGCTCAAACATACTGAGTATCCCTGACCAAACTCACCATCTGAATAATGGTAAAGCTCTCCTTTACTACTAAAGCGATAACGCCCCATAGTTGGATCAGGCAGCGGTAACCACTGGGAAGCAGGTAATAGCACTCGTGGCTGTTTGTAAGGCATTTGACGCGGTTGGTTCACATCATTATGGGATTGGTAACGAATGTCCGTTGCAAACCCAACCGGTTGTAAGTATCGGTGAATGTCATCTTGCTTCAGCTTGGTACCACAATGGCTACACGCGGTAGGCCAGGTTTGCTGAGTTGAACCAGCACCACAACTTGAACAATGCCAAAAGTATGGTAGATGTTGCGAATCACCAGACAGCTCTTGTCCAGACGCTAATACCTTTCCTAGCATCACCCCACCACTTCGATATACCTTACCTCCAAGCACTACATCAGAGCCGGGAGCATACTCTCGCAATGCCGTCGGTAAATCTCGGCTAGGTAAACTGGCGAAAGTTCTTGATGATTTCTGTTCCGTGTCTTTACCAGAAATGTCTTTGGTGTCTTTGGCCGTAATTTTGCTCTTGCTAAACTCAAGGTCTTCGATGGTTTTGTAGTTAAAGTCGACAACGCCAACCGGGAATCCATGCCCAGGCAAGAACGCTTTCGTTGCCAGTGTAGAAATCAAGTACGCTCCACGGAAATCCCTCAACTGAAACAACACTGACTTACCTGCTGGCGACTTCTCCCAGTTTTTGTCATCATTTTTCAGCTGCTCTGCATTGTCTAGCATGATACTAAGTTGTTCTTCCCAGCTATTTTCTACGAAAGTAATCGCATCCAATACTCTGGAAATCAGCGCTTTTACAGACAGGTGTGCAAGAGATGTGCCCTTGATGATTCGTTTCACATCTTTTGCCCAACGACTTGAATCCCCTTGAACAGATAAGTCTTTTAACCACAAGATGAAGCGGTTGCACTGGCTGACATCACCTTCAAAGAACCACTCACAGTTAAGGCGCGTTGCATCTTTAGTTTTTTGATGTAAAAAACTCCCCAAGGCAAACGCATTCACATGGCGTTGTACAATAGACTCACTTTCCAGTCTCACTTGAGGAGGCTGACAACTCATAGTGAAAGGCCAAAGGGTATTGTGAAAGACCTCCATGCCATGAGCTGAATTTTTACACAAGGTCACCGCTGCTGCCGCTGTTTCCCCACGACGACCAGCCCGACCAGCTCTTTGAAGATAATTGGCAGGCGCAGGCGGAACATTATTCATCGCAACCAATGACATGCCACCAATATCAACCCCCATCTCCATCGTTGTAGAGCAGTTCAGTACGTTTACTTTTCCTTCTTTGAAAAGCCCTTCGTTATTTTTGTTTACCTCGGCATTTTGTTGAGCCGAATGTTCTTCCAGTCGATACCATGACTCTTTCATCGCGATACGGTCACTTCGGTTTGGCCACATATTCGCGCTGCGAGCCGAGAGCACCTTGCTATCACTCTCTAGCCAATCCTGACGAGCTGATTTGGGAACAAGAGAATCGTCGTCATTGCGCCAGTACTTTTTAGGCAGTAAAGGCATGTCTACTTGATGTGCTTTGAACACATCCCGTAAGTCTTTATTTGGTAGATATGGTGAATAGCCACACAGTGTTACATCCAGCGCTTTCCTAGTATATGGACAAATCCATACTTTTTTGGGTGCAGCGAAGGTCACTTGCGATTTCAAATCAAGTTGATAACCAGTTTCCAATGGATGCAGAAGTGGTTTGAGGTCGTTCCAGGCACTCTTCATTAGCGAGTTAACCAAGTCTTCCCAGTACTTGTCTCCCTTCTGAATTGCTGGAAATGCAGCCATTAACAGCTTAATGATGCGGTTTAAGGCAACAGCCCGAACCATAGGCCATAGTAGATCACGTTGTTGTTCTTTTGCTTCGACACCCGGCCCTTTAAGAATTTTCCGTGGGAATTTGGCGCCCATCCAGCGTTGATAGTGCTCGTTATCAAAAAACACTGCGCTATTTTCACGAATGTAAAAGTCCAAAATTATCTTGAGTAGGTTACGCCACTCAGAGACCTGCTCTTTTGGTTCTGTCACCAAAGCCTTCCATTCCGTTGGCACCTTCAAGACCTTTTCTAGTGCTGGATATTGCACAGATACTAGGCCTAAGCTTTCAAGCGACCAAGTTTTCTTCGGGCGTCGTCCAAATTCTGTATACAAACTAAAGTCTGCATACTGTTGTTTACTCAAGTTTAATCCCGACAAAGCATTTAGTTGCCCGCGCATGGTATCAACTTCTGCGCCGCTATTAGCTAACTGCTGTGCCATATTCTCCCATGAAAGCACCGCTGCTGATGTTTTCCCTGTTCCGGATAGTAGCCCTTGCAACGCATCAATGTACTCAGGTTTACCCATCATATTTAATATTGGGGCTAAGCCTTCTATAGCAGTTCGCTCTTCAGCTGGAAGATCTTCTCCAGATAATAACTTTCGAATAGGTGACGCAGTGGGTGCCATCATTGGATTAGCTTCAAGTTCCGCACATAACTGATCAACGAGGGTAGTATCTTCAGGAGATTGCCCAGCGTCACCATCTGTTAACTCATGATATGTCAGCGTTCTCATGGTATTTCTATCGGCATCTTGCTGTAACCGAGAAGAGATTCGCGCTGTACCTTGTCGAGAGTCAGTAAATGTCAATAAGCGCTTCCCATTGCTTGGATTCATTTGCTCAGCTTTTTTTGCGGGTGTTGGTGAAAACTCAAGCATTGTAGGTATCATGTCGCCGAGGAAAAAAGGCGCACCAAGCCGTGCATAGCGAAATAAGCCGCCGTTCTTTGACTCTTTCTCGCCACAGCAGCCACAACGAAAATGCGACCTGGTATCCCCATCTTTTTCGGATTGAACTGGCGCAATAAGAGAGATGCTGATCGCATCACCTTCATCTGGGTTTAACTTATTTAAGTTGCTCTGGCTAATTCCAAGATTCCAATGGTCGCCGCCTTCGCCGATTAGGCGTTCAAAGCCTGTGCCTCTGGTTTCTTCATCGTCGGCCTCATCCTCTGGCTGTTCGAGATCAAGTACAAACTCATCTTCATCCAAGTCCATAATTCTTGCACGAAGGTAGTTATTGCCATTGTGAAGGGTCTCCTCACACGCTAAATAAGAAGTGCCACAACCATGACAACTCACGAGCTCGAACACAGGAGCACCGCAAGCGCAGGTATTGCGATGTTCACTATAAACTTGACCAAAATACCAGTCCTCAGAATCGAGTGTCGGATGCTTTACGGAACAATGTTTATTGCTACAAGCCCAGAGCCCAGAGGTGGTTCTTTGGTAAGCGTGCATGCGCAATGGTACAAACGCATCTTCCGCCTTGGCAAAGGTCATCAGATCAAGCACTTTCAGTAACTGCGATATTGTTATTTCAGGTTCCAACGTTTTAGCAACACTATGTAATGTCGATAGTTGGTATGCTGGCATAGGCTTAATCGACATCTGGTCCAGCACCTTTTGATCATTAGCGAAAACCTGTCGCAGTAATCGAGTCAAAGAGTATTTGTTCAACTCTAGGTAGAGTTCTTCACGGCTTTTTGTCGCCAAGCTTTCCATATCATTCAAAGGAAACGTTGGGATGGCGATATCAATATCCGGCAACTGAGGAATATCTCGATATCCTCTGATGACTTTTACTTTTTCATCAAGCTGTGACTCCGATACGCCAGCCAAATCCCCCAGATAACGAGCTAGTTGTCGATTCCCTTTTTCTGTGTCTTCACCAATTGTCGCCGAAGTAGCGATAATTTGAACTTCATTTTCTGTGCCTGGGCCGACTCCAAATGCCTGCATTACGCGACGAAGTAAGAGTGCGAGCTCTGCGGCTTGAGAGCCAACGTAAGTATGCGCTTCGTCCAAGACTATGTACTTCAGCATACCTTTTGATTGCTGTAGGACAGGCTCATCTTCTTTCCTAACCAACATGTATTCCAGCATGGTAGCGTTTGTGACAAGAACAGAAGGCGGATTATCCCAAAGTTCTTCACGGCTGAAAATTTGCTCTGGATTTGTTTGTTGGTCCTCTTTTACCTTAGAGCGATAGCGTTCCGTTTCACTGTTAAACAATGCAAAACGAATATCCCCGCCGAACGCTTGTGTCCACTCAGATAGCCTCTCTTTTTGACTATTGATTAGGGCGTTTAATGGATACAAAAACAAAGCTTGCGTGCCCACCAACTTAGATTTTTTCTCATTACGTTGCCTAACCAAGTCTTCCAGAATCGGTACCATGAAACTTTCGGTTTTACCCGAACCGGTACCACTACTGACCAGCACGGATTTTGACTCATTCAAGACAGCATCCCACGCGGTTAACTGATGCTTAAACGGCGCTTCTATACCTTTCAGAACATCAACAAGGTGCTCTGAAAGCAAATCCCCTTTAAGACTAGACATCGACTTTGCAGCTTGCTGCCATGGAAACATGGCTTCAAACACAGGGTCAGCCATCAACGCGCCATCACTACCTGGCTCTGAAGACAAACTTTGGCGAAGAAATGATGTTAGCGCTTTGCTTCTAAATGCATATTGACTCACGACAGAGCGCTCAGCCCTTGTCTGAAGCTGTTCCAATAGCGGTGCGAATTCAAGATGTGTTCTTTGTTCCATTTACTTCACCAAGTTTTTTTGAAAATAGTTAAACAGCGGTCCAAGATGCTCAGGAGCCTGCTGATGGACCAAGTTTAAAAGTGGCTGTACGAGCTTAAAATTCTGTTCTGATTCTGAATCTAAAAGCGTCAATGCGGCAGCGACTAAGGTATGGTTGACCAAAAATTCTACTCGTTTGTCATAGTTCTTAGTTGACCAGTGCTTCATCACCGCCTGTTTAATTTCAGGAGTGCCATCAAAAGCACTGAAATAGGCCGACTTTGGAAACCCCTCCATACGCGGTAGCTTATCAACCAAACGAATTAAGTCCTGCCACGCTTGTTTTGCCTCTTGCTCTGATACCATATCGATACTTACAAGCGGGTGGTTGTTCGTTGATGATATATAACGTATTACTTTTTCTATGCCGATCCGGACTCTCCAATCCCTAACAGATAGGGCCCTCAATGGAGTGTCCATCATTAACAACATTTGCGGAGCGAGGCCAAGGCTATTAGTACAGTCCTTCTCGAACGCGACAATGGCTTTTGACCAAGCTTCTAGAGGAATACTTCCCCAGCAAAAACCAAGCTTATTTTCTAGATCCCAAATTCGATCTTGTATTCCCTTAAATATTGAATGGAAAAGAGTCCCTAACAACAGGTGGTCTTGTTTCGATAACACAGCCAAGATTGGGAAGCAGCGTGGATCAAATGTTGCGACTTCATTCAATAGACTCGCAAACTCCAACCAACTTTTGGAAGCCATTGAATTACCAAACTCTCGAATTAACTCTAATGCTGCACGCTCGTCAATAAAGGCTTTCTGCACAGGTGTGAGAGCTAACTGCTCATCACTACCGGATGAATGCAACAACTGATTTGTTACTATTTTTCCATCTCGTTTTCCACATACCAACCAAGCACCTGGTGCACGTCTTAAGACATCATTATCAATGACACCTTGTTGGCTTATTTCTAAAGAGAGTGGCTCTTTGCCGTGGTTAAACAACGCATATGCCTTAAAGGTAATACCATCTTCTAGTGAGTTAAGGCAGTCAGGTGATAAACAAATCGTGTTTTCTTGGGCGTATATTTGAAGCGGGTATGGACAAGCTTTAACTACTAAATCACTGCACCCAACACCATAAACTCTCAAGTCTACAGATTCATTCTGCTCAACACTTGACAACAGCGTCTTTAATGGTTCTTGTAACGCACTTAGGTTGAATGATTTGATTGACTCACTCGGCTCGGCGAGCATCTCAAATTTCGCCTTAACGAGCTTCTGATTAGAGTGGATTAGCTTAGATGTCGGATCTTCGATCTCAACAAAAAACCGGTTATCTCCTCCTTCAATCTGCACGCCTTCAGCCCTTAATCCAAATAGCTCATTAACCGTAAGAGATTTTCTTAACCGATCCGCCATTCCTGTTATTCTGCAGCCTTGTGCAGGAAAAGGGATTGTCAAATCGGTAGGCTCCATGCCAGGCCAACTTAAACTAAGATTTAATGGCTGATGATTCGGCACTTTAGATGTAACCGATAACAACAACACGGAGTTGTCATATTCAGTTGAAGTAAACGCGAACTGTCCTGCATTTAAGTCAGCCACTGTTACATCGCCAAAGCCTAAAAATTTAACACACCCAGACTTTTCAGAGTTCGCAATCAGCTGAATTTGAGCTTGCTCGGGAAGTACCATACAACGAGTACTATGTAGTACTTCGTTATTTACAACTTGCCGGATCTCCAATTTCCCCATGGGCGTTGCTTCTGAAAAAGAAAGCCAGCTCGCTACTCCGCCACGTAATTTTCGCCAATATAGCTCTGCTTCATTTACACGAACATACTCATTGCCGCTTACCTTGTAGATTATTGGCGTTCCTCTAAAGATAGGGTATTTGCTTGTAATATTTTTGAACGACGCGCGACCAAATAGATAGTGAGGAGCATATTCTTGCTCCTGACCAGTTTTAATGACACAGCACTGACCATCCTCTAAACGAACGGTATAGTTTCCAGTTATCGGGACAAGAAAGCGGTCGCTTCCATCTAGTATCTCGGGTATGCCGAGCTCTCCATCAGGATCAAGCATTAACATGCTGTTGGACATTGGCATCGCTAGATAAACACTTTCAGCCGTAGTCGAAAGACTACCTACACCGATAAACCTAAGTTCATTAGCATACTCATTTGTCGCTTCTAGTACCCATGGTAACTCGTCTGATAACTCGACCCCTCCAGATGGAACATATGTGCCTACGTGGCTGGTGCCATCAAATAGTTCAAAACTTATTTGTTTTAGTGCACTAGTTCCCGTTAAGACATTTCTCCACGCAGGGTATTTTTCAACAGTCCACTCTTGCTCTTTCCCTTTCGACAACAAAGCAATCACTTCACTATCTCGCTCAGAAACTCCTCGCAATGTCAGCCTTGTTGCCTTACTAGCAGGATCAAGATTAAAGAATTGCTCTAGTGAGCCATGTTTGAGATGTAGAGGTAGCTTATAGCTAGCTTCACAATACCAACATTCATCATCATCATTGAGCCATTCTCGCTGTACTTTTAATGTGGGCTGATGACTATGGCTGCGTTCAGACCCTGAATATACCGCACGAGCCAATACTTCAGCTCCCAGCTCATCCATCACAACTGGTAGCTGCTTAAACCAATCAGGCTTGAATTTTCTGATCTCGTTGACGGTATCTGTACGATAAGCGTCAGCTTCAGAAGCAAGCTCGTGAAGCGCACCACAGAATTCTCCTGCTAAAGCAAATACTGTTTTGTTTCTCAGAGACGTAGGCAACAGGTCTTCATAGTTTTCTGCAATCTCGTTACTCTGCACATAATGGTTTGTGTTTTGCCGGATACCCGTAAGTACTTTTTTAAAGTAATTGACTAGTGCGCCCTGGTTGTCTTCCATCATCCTTAGTGGAAGACCACCTTCCAAAACTAGGGTCAAAAGGTATGCAGGTTTGTTTCCTTTGGTTCGTAATGGACGGTTCCAATACTTAAGTCCGCTTTCAGTAAGGTAAGATAAAGTCGAATTGGTTAATTGAGGCCAGTTCAAAGAGTCTAAGACATCACACCAACGCACATGCCCTGTTTTATGGTTTCTACGAACCCACTCGGATACGTACAAGCAAAAGGCTTCATGTACAAAAACAGGCGCTTTTTTACCATGCCCCATTTCATCCGACTTTTGTCGTAGAAACGATTGAATTTTTTCATAATTTTCATTGCTACAGCGATAACTGTATAAGGGTCTACCTGGAGGTGTTTCAAAGCCCCCACCCCCGAATACATTCATCAGAACACTATGCAGTGAATTAACAGCCATTTAACTACCCTAACCTTATATTTCTAAACCGACTTTTTTTGCCCAATTCGACAATGTTTGGTGATTGCCTAGACCAAGTAACTCAGCTGCTTCTTTTTTTCTAAACTTAGTCTGAACTAGTGCTTGTTCGATATGCTTTTTCTTCACTTCAGCGAGATGATTGTTTAAATCAAACCCCTCAGCAATATATGAGACATCATCGCTAGTCGTATTGCTGTCTCTCCATATAATGGCCTGCCTTATGTGTTGATCCTCAATAAGGTCAATTTCAGACCATATTGACGCCCTTAACAGGGTGGTTCTCAACTCTCGCACATTTCCTGGCCAGTCATATGTATAAATAAGTTGCTTCGCCCCCTCAGATAAAGTCTTCGGGCTGAATCCAGGTTGCGTTGATGCATCTTGATTGATTTCCTTTAATAAGGCTTCTGACAAAGGCAGAATATCTTCTTTTCGCTCAGAGAGGCGCGGCACCTGCAATACACCTACAGCTAAGCGATAAAACAAATCTTCTCTAAAAAGACCATCGTCGACCATTGCCAACAAGTTTTTATGGGTAGCGGCAATAATTCTGACATTCACTTTGGTCGAAGTATCGTCCCCTACACGTTGTATTTCGCCTTGCTGTATTGCCCTCAATAGCTGAACTTGAGCTGATAAAGAAAGCTCACCAACTTCATCCAGAAACAAAGTGCCACCATCAGCTTCCGCAAAAAATCCTTTTTTGTCGGACACTGCGCCAGTGAATGCACCTTTTTTGTGTCCAAACAACGCTGACTCGATAAGGCTTTCTGGTATAGAACCGCAGTTTACGATTACAAGCTTCTCTTGCGATCTGCTGCTTGCTTGGTGAATCGCATTTGCCAATACTTCTTTACCCGTTCCCGTTGGGCCCTGAATGACAACAGGTACATCTCTGATGGCGACTCGAGCGGCAAGTTGAATCAAGCTATTCATCTCTGAAGAGTGACTCGTAATCCCCGAAAATGAAGCCACTGTATTATCCGACATCAACTTGCTCAGATGACTATCTTGAGTTTGCAAATAGTGCAAAGATAGATCTACAGGTAAGCTTATCTCCTCAACGCCATTTTCTCGTGATGCTTGAATGCATTTGCAACCAAATACACCTTTTGCTAGTAGCATCCAAACCGTTGACATTGCGGGCGTTCCTGAACTCAACCCTATCGTGATCAGGCGCGTCTGCTGAGACAAGTACTCTAGAACCTCTCTTGCTTGTTCATAGATTGAATAATAATCGATAGGCGTTTTAACAGCTCTTTCAACCGTTTCGATAGAGGTATCGTTATAACGTTTTTGAGATGAAAGTGAACTTCTTAGCCACGACATGTAGTTGGAGACTTGAGATGACTTCTCCGTTGTAAGTAACACGACTGAGTCGTAGGCAACATCGGCTTCCAGAAGGCAAGTGAGTATTGCACCTTGCTGCTTATCATCTTTGGCTTTCAAATCGTTGAAGCCAATCCAACTTACGAAAATTCTGTTCATATAATTACATTCTTTAAACAATAACCAATTTATTACATCAATAGACGTGCCAATATCGATAACAAATAAAATCAACAAGTTACAGTATATCGATGAATTATTATGTGATTTAAATTACGAAATGTAATGAATCTTACGCACTTTAATTACTATTTTTCTAGTT
Organism: Vibrio sp. 10N.286.51.B11; assembly: GCF_041469245.1. Classification (NCBI taxonomy): domain Bacteria; kingdom Pseudomonadati; phylum Pseudomonadota; class Gammaproteobacteria; order Vibrionales; family Vibrionaceae; genus Vibrio; species Vibrio sp. 10N.286.51.B11. Next base: position 264,950 of record NZ_JBFRKI010000007.1, read on the forward strand.
GACAGTAACGATAACGCTTCTGGCAAGTAGACCATATAAAAATTTTATTACACGCTTTTGGTATTTGCTGTAACTAGATTGTTTACACATGGTAGGCCTCTCAAACTAAGTCGTTTCGTTGAGAAGCATAATATTTGAAGGGGTTTCGAAATGAGGTTTATTAGCTTGTGAAAAACGTGTCTACTAAAAGGAGGTTCATAAATGTGGCTAAAACCGAAGCCTTAGTTAGCTTTGATTATCGTGGTATTCAATATCCACGTTCATAACTAAACCTTTTACCATCGCATCCCATAACGCAGGAGCATATGTTTTAAGAATAACTACAGCTGAGTTTCGCTGATTACTGGAATCAGAGGCTCTATCAATTTCCAACCATTCTTCAATAGAATATGTCTGCACCTTGATAAAGCCAATCTCCAACGTTGCGTCGAATAGAGTCTTCAGTTCCGATTTTTATATAGATATGTCGACCTTCTCCTGTCGCTATATAATCGATCACTCCAACTTTAAGCATATTAATCCCTTTAAAATCTCATTTATTTTTTAGTGACAACCGAAACGAACATTCGTGCAGAAGTAACAATAATATTTTAGCCCCTAGATTAACGCGAACATCGACGTTCTAGGAGCTATGAGCAATAAAGCTAAGCATTCAATTTACATATCGTTTTATTGACTTATCAATTGATGCTTCAATAACTTCAAGTACCCAATCAGAATCCCGCTTTATAGGCTCATTCAAGCAGTGATGAAGCACCGTTACTACAACTTCCGCCACCTCACTCACAAACTTATGCTCTCTTACATAATGCATTGGGTGTAATGACGTTCTTTCTCTTACCAAACAATAGACTTCTTGATAGCTTTCATCGATATCCTGATGTGACATGGCTTTGAAATGTTGCCCTTGAATCACATCGAAGCACAAACTAGTGCAATGGATTGCCAAAGGAGAATACTTCATTTATCCCCTCCTAACCCACCACTATTAGCTTTTTTCAATAGACGTTCAAATGCACTTCCATCATTCCGCGTTAAATTAGGAACGAAACGGCTGTATGTCTGAAAAAGCATCTTGGTCGTCGTATGCCCCATTTGCCTAGCTATCCACTCAGGGGCTTCACCAGCGGCCAGCATCAGAGTGGCATAAGTATGACGCGTTTCGTACGGACGACGATACTTTAACCCCATCTCTTTTAGCGCAGGCTTCCAAATTCGATCTCGGACATTCCCTTTATCCAAAGGGTTCCCTGAAGCATTAGTAAAAACGAACTCTCCTTTCCCTGTTAACTTGAATTGCTTTTCCAAAGCCTCATAAACATGAGAGTTCATTTGAATATCTCTAGCAGAACCTGTCGTCTTAACTGTATCCATTCGCCCATGCACATAAGTTTCACGAACAGAAATTGTTTTCAAATTAAAATCTACGTATTGCCACTTCAAACCATCAATCTCTGAAGTCCGCATACCAGTGAAGAAGCGTGTGGTGAAATACGTCTTGTAGTCATCCCTAATTTTGTCGAGAAAATGCATTACTTCCTCAAGACTAAACGGCTGAACGTCTCTTTTATCAATTCTCAACGCTTTAATATTTTCAAAAGGAGTTCTAAATTCATAACGATCTGCAGCTTCTGACAGCATCATCCTTAATGGCGTCATCACGTGATTAATAAACTCTGCTGATAGTTTCTTACCCGATTTTGGTTTAGCTAATTCGGCTCTGAACTTCAAAATATCTGGCCTAGAGATCTGATCAATAGAAGTACTTCCAAAGTGTGGAACAAGGTATCTGTAAAGGTATAAACGAATACTCTCCTTATAGCTTTCTTTCCATCGACTCTCGTTTTCTTCATACCACTCAACGGCAAAGTCTTCTAATGAAATAAGAGAAGTACCTTGTGCTTCGTGTATTGCACTTTTATAACTTCCCAACATTTCCTGCTTTACCTTTTCGGCCTTACAGTCCTCCTCAAGAAATCGAACAGCTCTGCTTGAGCTTGGAAAGTAATCTCTATAGACGAAAGACCCCAGTCTTATGTCGGCATCTATCTGATTGAGCAGCTTTTGCAACTTCCTGGTATTTTGAATGGTATTAGGTAAGGCTGTCTGTTCTCTGCATCGGATATCGTTGTACCTAAAATCCAAAAATAGTTTTCCATTTCGTTCTCGTACTTTACCCATAACAGATACGCCCTCCTGCCATTGGAATTATATTTTGATTTCGAGATGCAGATTGATACAAATCCCGCTCAATAGCTTCCCAAATGTAGAGAATTTTGCGACCATTGAAAGGTCGGATGTAATGCTTACCTTCGATGAAAAGAGAGTCTCGCAATGTCGCGTTAATATAGTTGGCGCTAAATTTGATACGACTTGCGAGCTCTTTTGCAGTCAATAATGTTTGGTCCATAATGACCTCCTTATTTGCTAGCCAAGAATAACCTTCGTCCTGACAAGACAAACTATAGAGTCATTAATTCGTCCTATCAAGACGATTTATATACCAAATAATTATATAGAAATGATTAAATATAATATTAAAGAATTACTAGAGATTAAATCGTTACGCGAAAAACGTAAGATTACTTTATCTGAAGTTGCCGAAGCCGTTGGAGTTCAAAGCTCCGCAATGTCAAAGCTTGCTAATAACAAAGGTTATACAACCACAACGACCACTTTGAATGAATTGTGTAAATTCTTCGAATGTAAGATCGAAGAGCTTATAGAGTACATACCAGAATAAGAGCCAGTTAGATACGTATCTAGATCATAGCGATCTCTCAACTATCCCACTTCAATTTCCCCTTCCAGATGATCTATTGTTTGGAACAAGGACTTTATCTTAGGTTAATAAGCCCTCTCCTAATAGTACAGTTACTGCTAGTTTATTGAGCAAAGCAAGTCGCTAGCTTAGTTTTGCCCGTGCGACCTGAAGTCGTATGAAGCGTTGTTCACCACGACAAGAGTGAACCATCTGTATCACCAGATGACCCTAAGATCCTGAATAAAGTAGCGGATCTGACAATGTAACGAAACTTGGCCGTTAGGCTGAGTGGGAACAAAATCGTGAGAGGATGTTCCTCCTGAAACCACAATTCGGGTAAGTGCTAGGGAGTCAATATGATGAACGTATGTGAATCCATTAAAGGTGCGTCATATGATGAAGCAGCGGAAGTGGTTAATACGCTGTGGCCAAAACGGCAACGAGAGTCGGAAAGGAGTTGGGTAAGCCTGTATCGCTCCCTATGGGAAAGCCCTTGTGGCCGATAGTGATGCGGGTAAAGGAGGTCGGAGAAAGCGAAGGCTGCATTGTAACGATGCAGATACAGACTCGTGTCTGGTCACGAAAGTGAGCCCACTTCCGACTGGTCTTTCGTTGCGAGAGAGTTTGAAGAACTTTATTTAAGGAGAAACGCAAATGATGATTTCTAAAGAGATTAGTGCCTCTCCTGACAGTGCTCAATGGCAGTCTATCGACTGGAAATCTATTGAGTCGCATGTATTAAAGCTTCAGATGCGTATCGCAAAGGCAACTAGAGAAGGTAAACACGGTAAAGCGAAAGCCTTGCAGTGGATACTAACTCATTCTCGCTCAGCCAAGCTTCTTGCAGTAAGGCGAGTATCTCAAAATAAAGGTAGTAAAACGTCTGGAATAGATGGTGTCATCTGGAACACAGATGCACGCCGCATAAAAGCAGTTAATCAATTGAGTCGAAAGGCGTACAAAGCCCAACCGCTTAAGCGTATCTACATCCCTAAAAAGAACGGCAAGCTCAGACCATTAGGCATTCCATGCATGATTGACAGAGCGCAACAAGCCCTCCATCTTCTTGCATTAGAGCCTATATCGGAAATGCTTGCTGACCCTAATAGTTATGGATTTAGGCCAAATCGCAGTACTGCCGATGCAGTTGGGCAGTGTTTCAAATGTTTGGCATTAAAGAAATCAGCTAAATGGGTACTTGAAGGGGATATTAAAGCTTGTTTCGACAAGATCGGCCATCAATGGCTTCTTGATAACATCGTTATTGATAAGAGAATGTTGGAACAATGGCTAAAATCTGGCTTTATGGACAAAGGCCTGTTTTATCGCACCGATGAGGGAACACCGCAAGGTGGGATAATATCACCAACCTTGATGCTAATGACTCTTGCTGGACTTGAGCAGCATATTAAGTCTACGGCCCTCAAAAAGGGTAGTAGAGCCAATTTCATTGGATACGCCGACGATTTCGTCGTCACCTGCGCTTCAAAGGAAGTGTTGGAGAACGATATCAAACCGTTGATCGCTGAATTTTTAGCGGAAAGAGGCTTAACATTATCCGAAGAGAAAACGCACATTACACACATCGATAACGGCTTTAACTTTCTAGGGTTCAATCACAGAAAGTACAAAGGGAAATTGCTCATTAAACCGAGTAAATCTAACACATTGCTGTTCTTGAGTAATCTGCGCGAACTCATCAAAAAGCATGCAACAACCTCTGTAAACGATCTTATCAAACTGATAAATCCGAAATTAAGGGGTTGGGCTAATTATTATCGCCATTGCGTGGCTAAACAGGTATTCGGATATGTAGGTCATAAGCTATTTCTTGCATTATGGTACTGGGCAGTGAGGCGTCATCCGACAAAATCCAAAACTTGGGTGGCCCTTAAATACTTCGTCAACCGAAAAGGCCAATGGCATTTTCATGGTTGGCAGAAGATCATGGATATGGATTGCCAGTTCAATCTCTTCCAAATAGCCAAAGTACCGATCGAGAGACATGTAAAAATCCGAAGTGCAGCGACACCATATGACCCTCAACACCAAGAATACTTGGCTAAGAGAAAGTCAAAAAGGCAAGCTCGCAACTCTTGGAAGGAGCCTACTCTCGCTGCTTTATAAGTTGCTGGGTATCAAACGATGCCTTCGTGAAGGCTTGAGCCTAGTGCAGTGAAAGTTGCACGCTGGGTTCTTAGGGGGACGGCACTTGGTAACAAGTGTCGTCTACCCGACCATTGTTTGCTGATTGAGAACTTAATGTAAAACTTTGTTTCTGTTCATTGATCTATTTTTTCTAATCCCGGACTATCTTCCTTAAATAAGTACTAGGTGCTCGAAAACAGCTCACAAATAGAGAGCTAGAATGCAGCTGTACAACGGATTATGAGGTTTGGATATGAATAATTTTGTTTGGAATGATTTTGGTACATTAACTTCCGCTAGAAAGTCTGGCTCTATAGTGCTTATCGAAAATAGTACTGGTGATGTTCGTAAGATGAGTATTAACAAGTATAAAGAGACTGCTATTGAAGTCTTTGAGAAAGCACAAACGCTTATTGGTCAGACGGTATCAATCCGAACGAGCCAAAACACAAGTGATTGGAGTACAAACGAATGGTTTAGCGAGATTGAAGCTCGATGAGCTCTATGGAAATAGAATTGATCGCAGCGATCGTTTTAGGGTCATTAATCGCACCTGCTATTTATGCCTTCAAATCACATAAAAAGGTCTCGAAGAAGTTAGAGGCAGCAGAAAAAGAGGTTCAGCGTTTACGGCTCTTATATCAGAAACAAAATGGAGAGGTTATCCCACTTAAAGAAAATCTCGAAAATAGTGAAAAGAGTATTGATTTACTTGGTCACGTTATCAGGCAAAAAGATCGAGAGTTACTGAAACTTAAAACAAGTGAGCGTAGCAATGCTTCTGTTGCAGTAAAAGTTTCACCTCAACCTAGCGTAAAAAGCAAATCCAAACCAATAGGAAAACCTCAAAGTACTGTTGTTAAACGGATGTTAGAGCGTATGGATGATATTGATAACGGTAAGAGCATCCGACGAAAGGCCAGCTATGTCCCTAGCCCGTTAGAATTTAACGAAGAACCAACGCCTAGAACTGTGCCAACTTACAACAAAAATGTCTGGATAGAAGTAGATGGCAAGCTTGTTCTACGCGACAAGTCAAAAGAGGCAGAGACTCGTAGGAGAGACTCAGTTCGGAGTTCTCAAACTGATTCAAATGAGAAGCCGAAAGAGAGATTAACGTATCACCCGTTTGCGGTGAATAGTGACTAGTTCTAAATTAAAAAAACCATACGTATAGAAACACAAGCGGTACTAATGTAAGACCTGTCACAGCCCTCAGCTGAATCTATGCATTGACTCAAGGTGAATGATACAGCCCTTTAGTTATTTTCAATAGTAGACGTAGTCCGAAGACCATTAGTTGGAAGATTAAAAGTAAGCTGAGATTTAAGTTCTTAGTGGTGAGAGCGTAGCGACAGCCTAAACTTGCCGTGTTAGTTGAACGTGGGCACTGCATGGGCACGAAAGGAACTAATTGTGCCTAACCAGACAAGAGTCTGCTGAAACTAAACTATTGAGGCTGAAACGAAATGAATAACTATGTAAATATGACAGGCACAAAAAAGCCCACGCTAGGTGGGCTTTTTTGCTTGTTCATAAAGAACGAATTTGGTGCCCGCTACTGGACTCGAACC